>JANNCG010000265.1:0-3648 GCA_031386385.1 Myxococcales bacterium | reverse complement strand
CCGGGACGTACAGCGAAGACTACGACACCGGCTGTGCCAACCCCACGCTCGCGCAGCTCAACTTTGACGGACTCACCCCGATGGGAACGTCCTTGCGTTTCTCGCTTCAGACCGCCGCAACGGCTGCGGGCTTAGGCGGGGCGCGCTCGGTTCAAGTCGCACTCGCGGCTCCCGATGTCGCTCCCATCGACGTTGCGGCGAGGCTCGCGGCTGCGATGCCGCCGGTGGTTCCGTTGCGATTTGCTAGGTTAACTGTGACGTTTAGCACCTCAGCGATGCCCATCGCTTCTCCGGTTTTGCGCAGCATGAGCCTCGCTTGGCGTTGTGCGTATAACGTTCCAGGGATGTGAGCTGCCACGTTTTGTCACCTTCACTCGGTGGCTGAATCAGGGATGCTTTGCTTAGGGGTTGTGCGCAATGCTTGAGGCTTGTTTGCCGAGCTTCACGCCGTCAGCGCATTTTCGTTTTTGCACGGAGCCTCTTTGCCAGAAGATCTGTGCGCTCACGCGGCTCGCCTCGGGCTACGCTCATTGGCCCTGTGTGATCGCGATGGGGTTGCGGGGATTCCGCGTTTTCACTATGCAGCACGCTCACACGGGATCAAACCCATTGTGGCGACCTCTGTTCGCGTTGCGACCGGCACACTGACCTCAAGAGTGGCGCTGTATCCCCAAGACCGTGCAGCGTATCGCGCCCTGTGTCGCATGCTTACCACCGCGCGATTGACGGCCGATCGCGAGCAAGTGCGTGCACACGGCCTCACGCTGAGTGTTGAATCGCTACAAGAATTCGCGAGAGAAAAGAGCGCTATTTTGCTCTTAGCAGAGGGGCCGTTTGCGCGCGCAGTCCGCGCTCAAGATGAGCGTGCGACACAGTTTGCTACAACCCTCGCGGCGCTGTTTCAAAACGGAGAAACTCATCTTGAGCGACGACGGACTCTCGATCGCTTCTCGCACTTGTTAGACGCTCGAATGGGAGACCTTGCTGAGTCGTTGCACTTGCCCTCTGTTGCCACTTCGGCAGCCCGAGCAGCCTCCGCCGCGCACGTGTCGGTGATGGATGTGTTTGATTGCGCAAGATTGCACAGCACACTCGATCGAGCGGGACGCGCGCTTGAGCCCAACGCTGAGCGGCGCTTAAAAAGCCCAGCAGAGCTGCGATCGTTGTTTAGTGATGTTCCTGAAGCGCGCAAATCGGCTGAGGCGCTCGCAGAGAGGTGTACGTATGCGCTTGAGGATCTTGGGTATCGGTTTCCGGAGGTGTCGCTTTTGCCGGGCGAGAGTGAGCAACAGCGGTTAGAGCATCTCACGTGGTTGGGTGCTCGCGAGCGGTACGCGATGTTTTCACAGCGGGTGCAGCAGCAGCTTAGGCACGAGCTTGAGACCATCGCGAAGCTCAACCTCGCGGGGTACTTCTTGATCGTCTGGGACATCGTGCGATTTTGTCGCGAGCGTGGGATCTTGGTGCAAGGTCGCGGCTCAGCGGCCAACAGCGCGGTGTGCTATTCACTGGGAATCACCGCAGTAGATCCTATTGGAATGGAGCTTTTGTTTGAGCGCTTTCTCTCTGAAGCACGCGGCGATTGGCCCGACATTGATCTGGATCTACCCAGTGGCGATCATCGAGAAGAGGTCATTCAGTATGTGTACCGTCGCTATGGAGAGCGCTCTGCGGCGATGACGGCCAACGTGATCACCTATCGCTCACGCTCTGCGTGTCGCGAGGTGGGCAAGGCGTTGGGGTTTGAAGAATCCCTGCTCGCGGTGGTCTCAAAGCAGCTGGGGTACTGGGGCTCTCTGCGCGAAGAAGAAATGTCCGACCGGTTTGCGCTCGCGGGGCTGAGCCCTCACGACAGCAAAGTGAAACAATGGATTCGCACCTCGGTGTTGCTGCAAAATCTCCCGAGGCATTTAGGTCAGCACCCGGGCGGAATGGTCCTTGGGGCAGGGCGCTTGGATGAGCTCTGTCCGCTTGAGCCCGCCGCGATGCCCGGCCGAGTGATCGTCCCGTGGGACAAAGATGACTGCGAAAACCTTGGAATTCTCAAGGTAGATCTTCTTGGACTCGGGATGATGGCGTTGTTTGAGAGGGCGATTCCGTTGGTGAGCGTGCACGACGGAGTGGATCTGGACTTGGCTCATTTGCCGCCAGATGATCCCGAGACATACGCCATGATGCAGAAGGCGGACACGGTGGGTGTGTTTCAGATCGAGTCACGCGCACAGATGAACACGCTCCCGCGCATGAAGCCCACGTGCTTTTATGATCTGGTGGTAGAGGTGGCGATCATTCGACCGGGGCCGATTGTGGGCAAGATGGTCAACCCGTATCTCAATCGCCGTGCTGGAAAAGAGCCCGTCGTTTATCCCCACCCGTCGCTTGAGCCGGTGCTCGCGCGGACCTTAGGGATTCCACTGTTTCAAGAGCAATTAATGCGTGTGGCAATGGTGGCTGCGAACTTCAGCGGAGGTGAGGCCGAAGAGCTTCGACGCGCGATGGGCTCAAAGCGCTCGGTCGAGCGGATGGAGGCGCTCGAGGGCAAGCTTCGCGCGGGGATGACCCGCAATGGTTATTCGCAGCAAGCGCAAGACGATGTGGTGCGAGGGATTATGGGGTTTGCATTATATGGCTTTCCTGAGAGTCATTCAGCGTCTTTTGCCTTGCTTGCGTATGCGAGCGCGTATCTTAAGTGTCACTTTCACGCGAGTTTTACCTGTGCATTGCTCGACTGTTGGCCCATGGGATTTTATTCTCCTGCGACGGTGATTCAAGACTCGCGGCGCCATGGTGTGCATGTGCTACCCATTGACGTCACCCAGTCTGACTGGCTTTGTTTGCGCGTCGGCAAAGACTCTGTGCGCTTGGGTCTGCGCTATGTGCGAGGGCTCAGGATGGCGATGGCACAAAAAATAGTCGAAGAACGTGCCCGCCGTGATTTTGCATCGGTTAGTGATTTTGCAGCACGTACCCAATTGCGTAGCACCGAGTTAAATACTCTGGCTGAGCTTGGAGCGCTCAACCAGTTGCCCACACGCGCTGGCGCTCAGAGCATCACAAGACGGACGGCGTTGTGGCAAGTCCTCGCGTTGTCACAGCTGAGAGACAGTGAGATGTTTGCCTCGGTTGAGGTCGAAGGCAACGACTCGCCGCTGCACGAGATGACTCTGGCCGAGCGAATTGCCGCAGACTTTAGGCACTCATCGGTGACCGTGGGTCAACACCCCGTGGGCCTTGGACGCGCGGTGTTGAGCGCTAGAGGTGTGTGGACGATTGAGCGCGCGCAAAATGCGAGAAACTATCAAGCAGTGGCAGTGGCGGGGTCTGTGATCACAAGGCAGAAGCCGCCAGCGGCGAAGGGATTTTTCTTTCTCACCATTGAGGACGAGACGGGTGTGCTCAACGCGATCGTGGATCCCAAGACGTTTGAAGCGCAGCGAGCGATGATGGTCAGTGAGCCCTTGTTGATCTTGCATGGTGTGGTGCAGCGGCAAGAAGGCGCGGTGAGCCTCAAAGTGGTTCGGGTAGAGACTTTTGTACTTACAGAGACGATTCGCGCGCCCGAATCGCATGATTTTCGCTAGCGATTGACGGATGGGGGCAAGCGAAGAGACTCAGCAGAGACCTCGTGCGCGTAAAAGAGCGAAGGCC
>JANNCG010000263.1:0-1862 GCA_031386385.1 Myxococcales bacterium | reverse complement strand
TCGGTGATGGTCTGCGCGATGGGCGCGGGAGTGGTGCTCAACGTGCAGCCGCCGGGGAGGGCGCCGCGCGCAAACGGTCGCGCTGGGACCGCAGGGCCGCGACGAGGTGCACGATGAGTCAGTGGAATATGCGTGCAAATTTGCACATTTATGTAGGTTACTGTCTGCTCTCAACCATCACCGCGTGTCACTCTGCGTCCGGCGCAGGGGCATCGAGTGCCACCTCGTCCGGTGCCCAGGTGCGGTCCTTCATCGCGACGACTATGGCCGAGGCCGATGCGGGTGTAGCGGCAGTGTCGGCCGACGCAGCGCCTCTCGCTCAGGGACTTCCTGCTAGCCCTCCAGCAGCGGACACTGCCCCATCGGTGCGCCTTCCGACCATTCAGCGCTCAAGGCTCCCGAACGGAATTGAGCTCAACGTCGTAGAGCACCGCGCGCTCCCGGTTGTGCACGTGCAGATCTTGCTTCGGGGAGCCGGAGCGATCTTTGACCCGGCGAACAAAATGGGACTTGCGAGCTTCACCGCAGAGCTGCTTCGAGAGGGAGCCGGAGCGCTGGGTTCCGCTGAAATTGCAGCGCGGATTGACGCTTCTGGTGCACGCATCTCGACGGACACTGGTGACGACGCGCTCAAGATCACCCTTGATGTGTTGCCCGAGCGCTTGACGGATATGCTGACTCTGGTGGGCTCGCTGATCGCCCATCCTCGGTTTGATCAACCAGAGCTTGAGCGTTTGCGCCGTCGCGAGCTTGATCGATTGCAACAAGAGCAAACTGAGCCATCGTGGTTGTCGCAGCGCCCGTTCTATCGCGCACTCTATCCAGCGGGCCATCCGTACAGCCGCTTTGACACAACGCCTGCAGTTCTTCGGTCGCTCACGCGAGATGATGTCGTCCGGTTTCATCATGCCCAGTACGTCGCAGGATCGATGGTCGTGGTGGCGGTGGGGGCGGTGTCTGCCGAAGAATTTACGCTCACCGCATCGCGCGCATTTGCTGAAATTTCTCAGGGAAACGTCACCGAACCGGCGTTTGCACCCGTTGCCGCTCCTGTCGCTAGCGCGGCGCGAACGATCTTGCTGGTCAATCGCCCCAATAGTCAGCAGTCGTATGTTCGCGTTGGGCGTGTCGGGCCCCGTCGAAGTGATCCCGTTTGGCCGTCCTTGGCGGTAAGCAACCAGGTGCTTGGGGCTGCGCCGTCGTCGCGGTTGTTCGTTGATCTTCGCGAGCGCCGTTCACTCACGTACGGCGTGTACTCGCGGGTCTCAAGCGCTGTGCATGAGGGCGTGGTGTCTGCATCGGGCTCTACACGAACACCCACAACGGGTGAGTTTGTTGGCGCCCTCTTGGCTCACCTTGACGGGATGTCCAGTGTTGATGTCCCAGACGAAGAACTCTCGGGGGCGCGAAGAGTCTTGCAAAATCGGTTCACCACAAGCATCGCAACGGCCGCTGATTTGACCGGCAAAATCACTGATCTTCGGCAATACGGTTTGCCCGACGATTGGTTTGATTCTTATCGAACTGCACTGAGCACCGTGAGCGCACAAGACGTTCGAGCGAGCTCCAATACGTATTGGTCCACGACCCACTCAGTGATAGTCGTCGTCGGAGATGTTCGCCGGGTGCTCCCGCAGTTGAGACCCTTTGGAACCGTGCGGGTGTTGCGACTCGGTGAATAGCGTTTAGGACTTAGCGCTCGAACGTAATGGCAAGCACTGTGTACTCAATCGAGACACCGTCGGGGCGCTTGAAGGTGAACGACGCATCGACGCGTTTGCCGAGCAAGAGTCGACCGATGGGCGAGCGCCACGAGAGCTTACCCCCAGAGGGATCGCCTTCGTCCTGCCCCACCAATTGCC
>JANNCG010000241.1:0-2152 GCA_031386385.1 Myxococcales bacterium | reverse complement strand
CCGGGACTCACCAAAGCAACCGCAGCGGCGTCGGCAGTGGGCGGCAAATTGGCGGTTCCGGACTTTGGCGCCGGAGCGATGGAGAACGCGGGCGCGATCACTTTTCGTGAGTCTCTCTTGCTCGTGCGTCCCGATGCTCCGCCGGATCAGTTGCGCAACGTCGATCATGTGTTGGCTCATGAGCTCGCGCACCATTGGTTTGGCAACTTGGTGACGCTGCAGTGGTGGGATGACATTTGGCTCAATGAATCGTTCGCGACGTGGATGGGGACCAAGGCTACGGACGAGGTTTTTTCGCAGCATCGACAGGGGATGGCGCTGTTGGCTGGTGTGCACAACGCGATGAACGCCGACGCCCTTCGGACGGCGGTGCCCATTCTGCGACCGATTCAAACGGACAGTGATTTGCGCGGTGGATCGTCTGCGATCGTGTATCAGAAGGGCGCCTCCGTCCTCGGTATGCTCGAGCGATGGCTAGGTCCAGTGGTGTTTCGCGATGCCCTTCGGGGCTACCTCAGGGCCCACGAGCACAGCACCGCCACTGGGGCAGACTTGTTTCGCGCGTTGCAGCAGAGCGCGCCGGAGAAGCCCGTCGAGGCGACGGTTCGCGGGTTTGTGCAGAGTCCTGGTGTCCCGATGGTGGGGATGGACCTCGCGTGCGAATCCGGTGTTCGTCGACTGGTGATCACACAATCGCGATTCAACCTCCCTGCTGGAACCCGCCAGGGAAGCAGCGATTGGCGTGTCCCGGTCTGCGTTCGGTTGGGCAATGGAACACAACCGCCCAGCACGCAGTGCGGAATGGCCACAGGCCCGCTCTCAGAAATCCAACTTGGCCAAGGCGCGTGTCCGACCTGGTACATGCCCAACGCCGACGCAGGCGGATATTACCGATGGGCGATGTCTCCGACCGCCCTCGCGACACTCATCTCGCGCGGATGGACCCAGCTTACTCCCGCGGAGAAGCTTTCGGTCGTTAACAACGCCCGAGCGCTGTACACGCAGGGATCGCTCGAATTTGCACCGCTACGAACGGTGCTTGAGCGGGCCGCAAGCGACACGGATCGCTTCGTCATCCTTGAGCCAATCCCGACCTGGACCCGGATCATTGAAGAGGCGCTCGAAGGGCCAGCAGCGGCAGCGGCACGCGCTGCGGTAGCGCGACTGTACCAACCAACCTGGCGTGGATTGGGCTGGACTCCTCGGCCCGGGGAGGATGCCGAGAGAGCGCTTTTACGAAGAGAAATAGCTGTATTTCTTGCGCTGGTCTTGAATGACTCGCACGTGCTGAGCGATGGCTCAGCCCGCGGTGAACGTTGGGTCTCTGGCGCACGTGACGGAGTCGCGCCAGAGCTGATCGGTCCCATCGTCGCGATGTTTGTTCGCTCGCAAAGCGCGCGGGCGGTTCCTCTAGTGATCGCGCAAGCGGTGGCGAGTGAGGACGCGGTGATGCGGGCAAGACTCTTAGCCGCTCTCGGACACGCAACAGAGCCATCGCTTACAAGCGCGGTGCTTCCGCTCTCGATCGACCCGCGTCTACGGGTGAATGAGGTGTTCGTCCCCTTCGATGCTGCGTTGTCACGGGCACAAACGCGAAGCGCGGCGTTTGGCTATCTCGCGACGAATGCAGACCGAGTGTTCGCTCGAATCTCGCTCAACGGCAGATCGGGAACTCCGTGGCTTGGCGCCCGGTTTTGTCGCGCAGAAGATCGCCCCACGGTGAACGCGCTGTTTGCGCCACGGATCGCCGCGATTCGCGGCAGTGCGTCGCAGCTTGAGGGGGCACTCGAAGCCATCGGCGTGTGCAGCGCAGAGCGCGACCGCCACGCGACGGAGCTCGCTCGCGCGTTTCGCGGGCGCTAAATTCAGTCAACATCGCCTGACCCAACGTGCCTATCGTTGCGCGCAGCTGCCAGTTCGCACTGCCGTTGTCGCTCACGCGCGCTGTTTTTTTGCGCATCCGTGCTGCGATCATGGCAGCGCGGGCAGCTCACGCCATTCTCGTATAACGGAGACAATATATAACCATCCGCCAGCGGATATCGGCACACCCGACAGAGCTGCCGATCACTCGGTGCCAACCCGTGCACCACCGACACGCGCTCGTCGAACACGAAGCACTCCCCGCGCCAGAGGCTCTGCTCCGCGGGAA
>JANNCG010000185.1:0-5634 GCA_031386385.1 Myxococcales bacterium | reverse complement strand
TCACGAAAGCGTCCTCCGCACGGAGGTGCCGGCCGAGAGATGAATGGCGGTGGAACCTATCTGTTTGAGTCCATGCATCGGATGGAGCAAGAAGGTGCCGGCGTCGTGGTTTATGTCCCTCCGTCACGCATCGATTTGGCTCACGAGCTGAGGTTTTTGCGCGGTGAAACCACACATGGAGTACGAGATGTTGGCAGTGATGGCCAACCGCTGCAGCGAGAGTATGGACTGGGTGCACAGGTGCTCTTGGACCTTGGTCTCAAACGAATTCGACTCGCAACAAACAACCCCCGACGACTTGTAGGGCTCGCAGGGTATGGACTTGAAGTCATCGCTCAAGTGTCGCTCTCTGGACTGGCTGAGCGATTCGGTCGCGGCGCGATGGAAACCTTGGCTGATCGCAATTGATGAAATCCCCATTGCGCCACCAGCTGCCGACGCGCGTTGAGCAACAGTTGTGCGTAGTACGCTCTTGCGTTAGGCCGCAACTCGCGGGATACGATTGAGTAACTAACATGACTCAGGGATTTGAATTGCGCTCCATAGAAGGAGACTTGTCTGCAACCGGGCTACGCTTCGCGATTGTTGCAAGTCGGTTTAATAGCTTCGTCGTCGAGCACTTGGTTGAAGGTGCGATCGATTGCATTCGTCGGCATGGAGGTACTGGCGCGATGGTGGTGCGAGTTCCGGGAGCGTGGGAGCTGCCGGTGGTGGTGCGAGCCCTCGCGAAGAGCGGTGATTACGACGCCATTATTGCAGTCGGCGCGGTGATTCGCGGGAGCACTCCACACTTTGATTTTGTCGCGGGTGAAGCCACGAAAGGCTTGGCGAATGCGATGGGGGAGACGGGGGTTCCGGTCGCGTTTGGGGTCATCACAACGGACAATATCGAGCAGGCGATCGAACGGGCGGGCTCCAAGATGGGCAACAAGGGATGGGAATCCGCCGCGACGGCAATCGAAACCGCGAACGTCCTGCGTAAAATTCGCAAACAGCCATGATTGCTCCAACAACAAAGCCTCGACGCGCCCGCGAAGAGGATGGCGCACGTCGCCATGCCAGAGAAGCGGCTCTCCATGTATTGTACGGGCTTGATAGCTCAAACACCCTCATCGACACGTCCGTCGACACCGCGGTGAACGTGTACTGGGCTCATCTTGATGGCCCGATCGATGGCCGCAGTTATGGCGACGTCCTTGTCCGCGAGGTCGTAAAGAATCACGCCACGATCGACGACGCACTTCGCGCCGCCAACCCAAGCTGGCGCATTGAGCGTATCGCACGGGTCGAGCGCAACATTTTGCGCATCGGTGCCTACGAGATCATGATGAACCCAGAGGTGCCTGTGGAGGTCGCAATTGACGAAGCAATCGAGCTTGCTCGTGAGTACGGCGGCGAAGATTCAACGGCGTTTGTCAACGGAACGCTTGATCAACTCGCGCGCACACGCGGGCGTATCTAAGCGGTAAATTGCGATGGATTTGCGCTTCGCGTCTCTTCGAATGCGCACGCTCGATTCACTGCGCGCCGAGCTCGCGGTGCTACCCATTTTCAACGACGAGCGTCCGCTTCGTGCGTTGTCTGGGCTCTGCGATTGGCGCCTCTGTGGTCGACTATCGAGACTGCTGTTGTCTCAGCGGCTTCAGAGTGGCAGCGAAATCATCACGCTCACTCCAGCGGGCTCAAGGCTCCCGTTTGAGCGACTGCTGTTTGTCGGTCTCGGTGATAGCGATCATTTTGTTCGGGATCGTTTTGATCGTGCCTGCGCGCTTTTGAACACCACAATTCTAGCTTTGAGAATTCGAACCGTCGCGTTGACCATTCCCGGCCGCTCGTTTGTCGCCGGAACAAACGACGAGTGGGCACAAGGGTTTTTGTCAGCGATCCATCCACTGATCGATGAGCTTGATCAACTCACCGTAGTAGATCAGCCCGAGAGCTTAAGAATTCTGAGTCCAGTTCTCGAAGCCGAACACCGACGCCTTCGCACGCAGGCATTTAGCGGGTAGTATCGTCGGGTGTTCAAGTCGTTAGGCTCATTTAGGCTACGAGCGCTGCTGCCCACCTGCACGATCCTCACGTTCGCGAGTGTCACCGTGCAACCCGCGACGGCCACGGCCCAAGCTGCGGTTGCGCGACCGCCTCCTGATGCAAACCAAGAGATTACTTTTTTTCGTCAACGCGTAGACATCACAACCTCTGGCCGAGCGCGTGATGTACTTGTGAGCTTAAACCGCGGGCCCGGTCAGCGAGTTGGCCGAGGCACGCACGTCGTCGAGCGCGTCACGATTGGTACGGGTGAAGCGCTGATCATTCGGGTCACCGGAGAGCAGCCGGGGACCGCAGTCATTGCAGGATCTGCCACTATTTCTCCTGAGATTTTGCATGCTGGTCCGCAGCTAGTGCTCGGCGAGGATGTGACCGATCGCACCGAGACTGTTGTGCTTGTTCGTGATCTCACTGGAGATGGTCGTCCAGATGTGGTCGTTGGGCAGCGTCGTCCCGAGTTGACTCTCTGTGGGTTGGGATCGCCGTTGACGAATACCCGTGCGATCTCACCCACAACGTTGCGATTGAATGCCGTCTCAATGGACCCTACGGCGTCGCTAGCGACAGCACCCACTACCCCCGTGCGAACAGTGGCAGCCATACCCGTTGACGCCAATGTGAGTTTGCTCGCGGTTCCGCTGCTTGGCGGGACGGCACGCAGCGTTGGCGGATCTCTAGGATCCCCCGCAACCCAGCTGACGGACGGACATCCAAACACTGTTTGGCCAGGAAATATGCACGATTTTGCAGTGATGCGCGTGCTGCCTTCGGATTTGGCCGTCGAGCGTTTGGTGTTCACGGTTCCTCCACTGCCGGCGCAGTTTGCGCGAGAGCTTATGCTCGTTGTTGGCACTCAAAGAATCCACGTGACAATCAACGAGGCGCTCACGCGAGTGCCGGGTGCGAGGATCGCCGTACCGCTTGTGCCGTCCATTGCGGCGGGATGCATAGCGGTCGTCTACTCAGGCGCTCATCCCTCGCAAGCCATCGCGGGATTGACCGCAACCAGTGAGCTCGATCGCACCGAGCACCCCATTGAGACCATGGTTCAAGCGCTCAACGGCGAGCAGGGCGAGAGAGCCACCGGAGTTCTGCTAGCACTCGGTGACCGATCAGTGTCCGCGCTCCTCGCAGGATTTGGCACACTCAATTCGCAGGGTGCGCGCAGGGCGATGCGAATTTTGAGTTCCCACCCAACGGGAGAATCAGCAGAGGCGTTGGTCCTCGCCTTGGGTCGAGACGAGACGGAGGTCGCTGCTCGCGAAGCTCTCGTGCGAATGGGTCCAGTGGCATATCCCGCGCTCGCTCGGCTCTCGATCACCGACTCTCGCGCTGTCACAATTCTTCGCGCAATGAGGGGCGACGTTGCACTCCGCGCCGATGCAAGCGTCCATGTATTGGAATCCGACCCAGCTGTTTGGCGCGACGCGAGAGGTCCACTTCAGGCGCTGTTGGGCGAAATGCCGACGCAACAAGCCTTGCTAACGTGGGTCAACAACTGGACCAACAGCGTCGTTGAGCGCGATCGACGTGCAGCCTATCGTGCGCTCTCAGTGGGCTTCACTGCGGCACAAGACGACGAGACGAGAGCCCGCATTTCTGAGCGCTCACTCGCACTTCGAAGCGATGTATTTGGCGAGCAATTTCTTAGGCTTTCATCGCTAGGAGGGACTACCGATGGACAAGCTGAGCTCGCACAAATACTTCGAAGTGACAACGACAGCGACCTTCGCGACGAAGCCGCCCGTGTGCTGGTGTCGCTCATCGCGAGAGTCCCAACCGTGAGAGAGCAGCTCGGAAGAGCGCTCACAGATCAGACGCCCCGCGTTCGCATGACTGCAGTGCAAGGCCTTCGAGGTGACGAACGTTCGCGCATCCTCATCGAGGGAGCGCTCCACAACGATCGATGGCCCACGGTGCGCGCGGCGGCGGCAGAATCGCTAATTGGAATGACCACTGCGAGTGCCGCCTTGCTCACCGCTCTTGACGACCCAAGCCTCATTGTCGTTCGCGCGACCCTCAACGCTCTTGCTCAAACCCCTGGGGCTGCGGCAGGGCCAAGCTTGCTAGCTTTTATCCGTGATACTCACCGTCATCCAGATCTTCGGGTAGAAGCGCTCGCCGCGATTGGCCAACGGTGTGATCAGTCTGCGATCCAAGCTCTTGAAGAGCTCGCTATCGATCGTATCGATCCCGCTCTGCCGGACCACGAACAACGTGTAGGCCATGCCGCACTCGGCACCATCGCGCGGCTGAATCCCGCGAGAGCTCGAGCATTCTTGCAGCGAATGGATGGCAACAGCTTTGCTGCTGCCGCGGTCGAACGCGCTGCGCGCAATTCGTGTCCTGTATCGCCCCTAGCACCGATACGTGCGGTCACTCCATAGCGCCCTGGGTCAAGCCTTCGACGGCGCGACAGGCGGGGCAACGGGTGCAAAAATTGTTTGATTGCCAGCCAAACTCCATAACAAAATGGCTCGTGTTACGCGGCGACCTTGAAAGATTGGCACGACGGAGCATGTGGCAATAATCAGCCACGGAGCGTCGTTCGCAAGCAGCGCTCGAATCGTGAGTTGACCCATCCCCTGCACTGAAAACATCGGCTCAATGACCAACGTTAGCGCAAGAACAAGAAGTGAGTTGAGTGCGAGCGGCGCGAGCAGCGAAGCAACCCCAACGCGAGCACCGTGACGTAGCAACTGAATGGGATGTGGAATCCGACTCTCCCGCGCCCACGATTCAGCCTCTGAGCGAACCGCGTGAAGGACCAAACGAACCTTTCCCTGGGTGAGCCACACGCAAGCACAAACCATCAGCGTCACCGTCGCCAGCGCCATTCGGATAGAAGAGCCGCTGCGAAATCCAAAAGAAGCGAGCATCCATTGGCTCGCTGGTTCTCCAAACGTACACACCGAACAGAGAATGAAAAATAGCAGAAAAAAAGCCGCTAATCCAGGGATGAGCGCCGCGGTCAGATCGAGCAGCTTCGTTCGAAGTGGTCGCTGTCGAAGCACTTTGCCTCCACCAAACGCCACCATCAACGCTGTGGCCAACAGACCTCCCAAGCCCGCCATCGCGGTGCTGGTCGTCAAACGAGCGCGCAGCTCACGGGTCACTGAAACCCCCGTCACTTTGCTTGGCCCAAGGCGACCACTCAGCAAATAGCCTAGCCAAAGACCGTACCGCGACTCAGTAAAGTGACCGAAGAAGCGACCCGTTTCGCCCAGCCGTTGATACTCGAGGCGGTGAGCAAACCACCAAGCGCGCCAACCTTCGACCACCCGTTGCACCTCCGCAGCAGCCATCGTATCCGCGACTAAATGCGTTTGACGTGTGATGATACTGACAATTCGCGTGAGCCGAACCGCCGCGCCACGGTCAAGCGGTTCATCGATAGCTTCAAAAAGGGCAGGGAGCGCGAGAGTCCCCATCCGCTGAAGAGAGCTCTCTGCGGTGGGGCTTTCGTGGTCAAAAAGACGTTGAACGTGCCGGCGTGCGTATGCGTCGCGGAGCTCAATTTCGTGGAGAACTCGAAATCGGCTCCACCACTCTGCTGCCGCTACCGCCTCGACGGGAGGGACATCG
>JANNCG010000183.1:0-9542 GCA_031386385.1 Myxococcales bacterium | reverse complement strand
ACGATGGCGGGATTATTCTCGCGGGGCTGGATGAAATGTGGGCTCCGAGGTTGGCCCCTGGGCGAGGCCCGGATCTGCGAGTTGCGCTTCTTGGGGCCGATCCCGAGCTTCCAAAGGTCCTTTT
Organism: Myxococcales bacterium; assembly: GCA_031386385.1. GTDB lineage: Bacteria > Myxococcota_A > Polyangia > Polyangiales > JANNCG01. The sequence continues at coordinate 9,418 of JANNCG010000183.1, read as the reverse complement.
GGCGCACAACCCGAAGTTGTTCGAGACCTCAAGGGGCTCTGTCGATCTGCAGCTATCGGGACACACACATGGTGGGCAAGTGAATTTTAGTCCGTTGATGGAGCGGTTGCTGACGTACGTGAGCGGCATTTATCAAAGCGAGCATTCGCAGTTGTTTGTCTCGAACGGCCTTGGGTTCACGGGATTGCCGTTTCGTTTGAACGCTCCGCCCGAAATCGTCAAAATCGTTCTGGTTAACCGTTTGTGATCACTGGCGGATACACCCCTGCTGTGAACGATTAGATACAGTACTTCCATGATTTCCTGTGAAATTCGTGGTGTCATACGCCCTCAACCCAGGAACATCTTACGCAGTAGTATCCAACCCGTAACTGGTTGCGCAGAGCACAACGGGCTCTCGCAGCGGTGCTGTTCTCGGAGGCAAAAGAAACATGAAATCGACATTGTATCCTCGCAGTTTGGTATTTCTCGGAGCGCTGCTCGCTGTTGCGGCAGCCGCGCCTGGATGCCGGCGCACGCGCGATCGCAACGCATCCACCAACGGCGTTGGCGCGCAGCCCGCTCAAGATCCTAACGTCGCGCTTGATCGTCAGGGTGTCTTTGCGCCCCGCGCGGCAGGCGCTGCGGGGGCCTCTGCTGCGGATCACTATGAGATTCATGTAAACGCTGGTGAGCGGATTGTTGTCTCGCTTGAGAGCACCGCGTTTGACCCCATCCTTGAGGTGGTCCTTCCAAACGGAACCCCGCTCGTCAACGACGACTACCAAGGCAGCCGTCAGCGCTCACAGATCGTTGTGACACCAGCCACGGCGGGTGATTTGAAGGTGCGAGTTCGCTCATACGCTGCGGGATCTGGCGGTGCATATCACGTCAGCGCCCAGCGCTCGCAGGTCGCGCAGAACACCAACGCGCTGGCCGTTCCGCCACGGCACGAGCTCAACGCTGTGGTGGGCATGGGCTCGCACTCAGCGCCCTTTTTGGAGTTTATCCAGCCCAGCGAGTCGCGCACACATCATCGGCTCCCTGCAACGTACCCCGCGCTGACGCCCCTTCGTGCGGGCGCAGAAATCACTGGAACTCTCGCGCAGACCGACACCTCGCTGCCGAGCGGCGAGCACGCGGACTACTACAGCTTTGAGGGCCAAATTGGGCAGAGCGTCGCGATCGCGATGAACTCGACCACCATGGACTCGTACCTGATGCTCGTGGCCCCATCGGGTCAAGTGTTCGCCGACGACGACTCAGGCGGAACCACCAACGCGCAGCTGTCGATTGTGTTGCCCGAAGCGGGACAATACCGCCTGATTGCCAGTGCAACGCGCGCTGGAGTGATGGGCTCGTATGACCTGAAGTTTAACCCAACACAACGTGTAGTGAATACTCAGGAGTGGTTTCCGAACCAGCCCGCGCAGCCAACAAATAACGGCTCGCAGGTGGCGCCCGTTGCTGTGCCTGTCCCAACCGCTGGGCCTGGACAGTCGCGAACAGGAACGCTCGCTCAGGGCGACGCGACCCTCCAAACGGGCGAATTTGTCGATCGCTACAACTACAACTGGCCCGTGGGGACGACCATTCGCTTGCGTCTGGAGTCCTCTGCGTTTGACCCCTACGTGATCGTGCGTGCGCCGTCGGGACAGCAGCAAGACAACGACGATTTCTCTCCATCCGATCGCAACTCGCAGCTGGACTACACCGTGCGCGAAGCGGGACAGCACACCGTGAGCGTGACGAGCTATCGCCCCGGCGAAACAGGCGCGTACCAACTGACAGTGGGCGGTGCCGGCGCGGCGCAGCCTTCACAACCAGGTTTTCCAACACAGCCTGGCACCCCCGTGCAGATCATCCCAACGGTTCAACCCGGACAGCCTGGACAGCCCGGACAACCCACCGCAAACATGGGCAGCCAGACTGTCGCGGGCACTCTCGCCCAAGGCGATGGAACACGTCAGTCCGGTGAATTTGCAGACAACTTCACGTTTAACTTTCCGGCCGGAGCGATGATTCGGCTTGAGACCACAAGCCCCGAGTTTGACACCTTCTTGCTCGTGCGCTCACCCAGCGGGATCATGCAGCAGAACGACGACGGGATCCCCGGGACGACCAACTCAGCGCTTGATCTTCAAACCAACGAAGCCGGTCCGTACACCATCACGGTGTCCTCATACCGGGCTGGCGAGACAGGTCCATACCAGCTCATGGTGCGCGCGCCGGGCGCAGGACAAGTGATGCCAGGGCAGCCTGTCGCGGTTGTCCCAACGCAACCGACACAGCCAACACAACCAGCACAGCCCACAAACCAGCCTTCGGGATCGCTCTCTCGTGAGATCCGCGGAGCGCTCGCAGCCGGTGACCGCACGTTGCAGTCGGGCGAGTTTGTCGACGGTCATAGCGTGCAGTTTCGTCCAGGCGAGAGCGTTCGCGTTCGCTTGGATTCAAGTGCGTTTGACACGTATCTGATCATGCGCTCCCCGAGCGGTCATCAACTCGACAACGACGATTTTGTCTCGGGAAATACCAACTCTGGCGTGGATATTCCCAGCGCAGAGGCGGGTAACTATCAGGTCCAAGTGACCAGCTATCGCCCTGGCGAAACTGGCGCGTACGTCCTACACATGGACCATGGGTCTGCGGGATCACTTCCAAGTGATAATCCCAACAACCCAACAAACCCCAACAACCCTGTGATCCCGGTGCAGCCTAACAACGGCGGCCCACGCGTGTGGGGTGTCTTTGCGGGCATCACCGACTACCCGGGTGGCGTCAACGACCTGCCAGAGTGTGCCAATGACGCGGTCAAGCTCGTTGAGACACTCACCAACCGCGGTCTGCTCACCGCTGATCGTCGCGTGCTGTTGACCGACGGTCAGGTGACCCGCGATGGCGTGCGTCAGGCGATTCGTCGCATCGGCGCACAAGCGGGCCCACAAGATGTGTTTATGTTCTTCTACTCTGGTCACGGTGGTCGCACCAATGGCGGCTCCGCCGATGCTCGCGAGCTCGACAACATGGATGAGTACCTGTTTCTCTACGACGGCCAGTTTATGGACGACGAGATGGGGACGCTCTTTGACGGGATCCGTGCACGGACCAGCATCCTTGCGCTGGACTCTTGCTACGCCGGCGGATTTGCAAAAGACGTGATCACTCGTCCGGGACGCGTGGGACTGTTCTCAAGCGAAGAAGACGTCACCAGCTCTGTGGCACAGCAGTTTCGTGCAGGCGGATTTTTGTCGCACTTTCTTCGCACCGGAATGGGCGGAGAGGCCGACGGAGACCCACGTGACAACGCGCTCACTGTGGGCGAGTTGACCCACTTCGTGTGGCGCCAGTTCGCACTCAACGTGCAAAATGAGCGCGAAGGCGGCGGTGCGTACCAGCACTTAGTGGTCGACCGCGGCGCAGTCGGTGTCGGCCAAGTACTTTGGAACTATCCTCGCTGAACGGTTAGTGGGTTGAGCGCGAGCGGGGGATAGATGGAGGGGTAAATAGAGCAGACTGGGGAGGGGGTAATATTGCGTGTATACGATATTGTGTATATACGATAAACACGCAGTCGACTGTCGGTGCGATCTGTTAGCGAATTTGCGGTTATGGTGATGGCGAGCCGCAAAGCCCAGTTGGCGGTGTTGGGGTGGTTCCGGTGACGAGGGCGGTTGCGAGGGCGTAGCGAAGACCTAAACCCACCGCGCCTACTGGTTGACCGTAGGTTCCGCCGCATTGTCCCTTTAGCGGTAGGTCCGCCGCAAGGGGAACCAACGGCTCCATCGTCCCACGCGCTTGGGGAAAGGCTCTTGAGATTGCCTCGCGAAAATCCTCAGCGCGGGCCCAAGCTCCAGCGTTGCCTGCAGTCGCCGACAGCCCATCCCACGACAAAGACGCTCGCAGCCGGAGTTGATACGTTTTTAGCTCCAGTGTTTGAGGCACGTCTACAAACTCGCTAAACGCCACCTCGCCTGTTTCGTTTTGTCCCACGCCTGATCCAAAGCGAATGTCGAACCGACCGTTGTTGATGGAGCCTTCACCAAACCACTTGGGATAGTTCACATCGCCCGCGATCCACAGTGACGTGTCACTCACCACAAACTGACCGTTTCCGCTGAAGAGTTGGCTGCAACCAGTACTCGTTGAGTACCCACGGTACAGCGCAAGAAGGACCCACGAGTCGTTTTGCAGACTGTCCACTGCGACTAAGCGCAAGAGCCACACCGCTTTTCCGTTGCTCACTGCGGCCGTGAGCCCTGCGCGGACGTCGCCACCCTCTGAAGCGGTCAACGCGTCGGCAACGATCGGTGCGATGTTGTCCACGCAGCCCTGGCAACCTTCGCCGGGTACACACGAGTTCACGTTTTGGTCGAGATCGAGATTGGATGCGATATCGCCCCGGGCACACCCAGTGGTTCCAGTGGCAGTTGAGCAGTGGTTGTCCAGGTTAAAGCCAGCATAGCCCGACGAATTAAATGCGTCGATCTCTAGCGAGTGCGCTACGTACCAGTACTCACTCGCCGTGGCCTGCTGCTGCTGCTGGGGTTGCCGCCGCCGTTGCTCGCGGGCGTCGTCCTCTGCGGCAGCACGACGCTGCCGAAATCGATCAAAGCGTGGATCACGCGCGGGGTGTGGCACCGGTGCAGCCGCGACGGCTTGCGCGACAGTTGTCTCGGGCTCCACACGACCGCACGAGCCTACAAATAGCGATAACCCAAGGGTTGCAAAAATGGCATTTTGTGTGGCGATTTTCATGGTTCACTCGATTTATCAAAGGGTGGTAAATGAATTGCCTGCTTGGCGGCAGTCGCAAATGGTGTGTGAAGTGACTGGGATTTGGTGAGAGTCGCGGACGGCAAGGGGCAGTCCCTCGAACGGGTGTGTACGGTAGGTGTTGGAGACCCCGTGTTGCTCATCACGCAAGGACTCATAAATCCCTCGCGGAATGCCAGTCCTGACCTGCGACCGAGCGAGCACAGTTTCCTGGATTATGGCAGCCTGGAGGGAGCGCAGGCCCCTCTAAACCGGCGTATGCGGTGCTACAGCACACTTCGTGAAGGCGAAACTCGGCACAGGCCGCGTCGGCCACGGGGCACTCGCAATCACATGTGACGGGGTTGATCCGACCGCTGCAACAGACTCCCAGTTGACAGCTTTGCAAGGATGTTCCGCAAGCCCAGTCCTGACGATCCGGGAAGGGATTCCAGCAGCGTTGCCCCGAATTGCGCGCTCGGACTCGCATTGGATCGCAGAGTCCTGTATCACTCGCGTCTAATATTGATCCGGCATCATTCGCGTCCGTTATATCTTGTGCATCGGCGCGATTGGACGCATCCTGGGCACCAGAGTCGATGACCTCGATCTGATCAAACTCGCTCGAACTATCACTCGCGACGTCCGGCGTCAGCATCACGGTACGACTGCATCCCCCAATCCCAAGCACCAGCGAAAATATGGCACGTGAAAAGTATTTCACCACGCACCTCCAAACACATGTTGGTGGTACACGGGTGATTGCACAGCGGTTGGTGGCTGAGGGCACCCATTTCGAGAGTCGCTCCAGGTCCCATAGACCGGGTACAATGTCGAATCTCCCGGCTGCCAATCACGCAAAAATGTTCCCGAAATGTAGTCGCCAAAATAGTATTCATTTGCACGCACCAAGGACAGGCACGGTTCAAACATCATCCCAGCGCCAGCATTGATCGCGTTGACGGTCTCCGTGCCTAATCCGATCGATTCGCCAGAGTCGAAATTGACGAGGGCTCCTGCAGGTTCGATGGCCAAGCGTCGAATTGGCCCAAAATTCTCGCCGGCGTTGGTACTCTGCACACCCTCGACTGTGGTCCAATATCTTTGGGTGTTCATTGGCAACTCGTTGATCCAACGGTAAGGTTGCGCGTACCAAAACACAGCCAACCTTGAATCACGAGGACTGCTCACAATCGCTGGTTGCAAGCGATTGACACCAAGCCGATTGGCATGAAGCGCGACAGGTTGAGAAAGGTAGTCTGTCTTAATTCGGAAGCTTAACTCCGGCTCAAAGTCGTCTGCAGGATCCGCTAGACAGCCTTCTTCGCCGCCGAGGAGCAGGCAGCTCGACGCCGCAGGAACTCGCAACATTCGCACGCTCTGATGTTGCATCTCTCCCGGAATTCCAGCGACATAGTTCGTTGCAGCCAACGTCACAACGTCGTAGTTGGACCTTCTCGAAACACCCATCGAACCCCACTGCCCCGGACGGCTTTGAATTCCACTGCCGGACACAAAAGTGCCAAGTGAGCCTACGCTTGGACGCGATAGAATACGCGCCCAGGTTTGAATCCCAGCCGCTTGGAGTTCGCTGCGATAAACCTCCAATCGCCGCTCGTGGCACGCGCCCACTGTAAAGCCGCTCTGGACCCCAACATAGGCGAATCCCGACAGACCAACGCCAACGACGGGATGCCCTTCAAGGTCCGCGCTTGCGCCGGTGTCGACTCCAGCGCATGCCCCACCCGCACCGAGCTGTGTCATCCGAATGGGAGGAAATGAAAAATGCCGCAACGGACCCACGGTGACTGACGGCATTGCATCAAGATTGGAGAGCACCGTGTAGCCGACGCCAATTGTAGTGGCGTGAGTCCAGGTAACGATCGCCAAGGCATTGGCTCCAATACTGTCGGTCGTCGCGATCTTTGGCCCATCAAATGCTGACTCACCAGGCGCAAGTCTCGCGATTGATTGTGCAGGCTCAAACGTTGTCGAGCCAAATGGAAGCCTCGCCAGAACGAGGTCTGTGATTTGGCCAACCGGAGCCTCGCTTGCCATTGCCACGTACAAGACCATCCCATTGACCACCGCGAGGTACGGATCGCCACGCCCGACCAGTTGCACTCCCCCATCCGCGACGGGCACACTGACCTGGGATTGAGCGTGCCATGTGACACCAAGGTTGTCTGAGTAAGCCCAACCGTGCCGAGACGCTCCTTGCCTGATCTGGTTCGCGCCTCCATCCAACACCTCCGTCGTTCCGGTGAAATCATTGTAGGCAACGACAAGTCGATCAACACCCGGCCCGGCGCCATTCGGGATGCGCACCATGCTTGTCTCGCTCTACACCGCCGTCGCCGCGCCGCTTCGCCACGTTGAGATTGGCTGATTCTTCGCGATTTGGCAGCCGGCAACCAAAACAAATACACCGAGAACACCAACCCGAATCATTCTCATAAACATCACCTTGAGTGCACTGTACTCGCGCAACACAGCGACGGTCAACCCACGGCTCACAAATGACCAACAATTTTGATATTTTATTCTGAATAGCTTCAAAGTAGTCGGCTTGGCACAATGAGCTGACCCTATGGCAGCGTCACACGCAATCAAATATGCCGTTGCAAGGGCTACTCATGGCAAGCGACGCTCATCACGTAGAGCAATTTTTCCATCGTTTGGCAGCGCGAGTTGATTGTCGCGATCTAGCGTGAGGGCGCAGAATCGCTTACAAATCGATCTGCATTCCGGCTTCGAGCACTTGTTCGGTGGGGATGTTGAAGTACAGCGTTGCGGTGCGCGCGTTGCGAGAGAGCAGAGCAAAGATACTCTCTGATACTGCCCCCATCTTCCCCTTCGGGCTCGCGAGAAAAGTCTCGCGGCCAACGAAGTACGTGACCTGCCCAGCGTTCAACGGAACGCCTTTTTCCGCAGCTTTGGCCAACTCTCGCGGCACATCTGGCGTCTCCATAAACCCAACTTTGACGACAACCCGATAAAACCCAGCGCCAAGAGACTCGGTACTCATCCGCTCGGCCCCAAGCACCACAGGGACACGTTCAGTCACGAGCGTGACGAGCACCACTGTCTCGTGCAACGCTTTGACTCTACGCACGAGGTGACTGAGCACGGGCGGTACGCCTTCGGACGAGGAGGTCATGAACACTCCAGTCCCCGGCACACGAACCAAATCTGGAGCCGAGCGAAACGGCGCACCCTTGTCGCTGAGCGATTCGATGAACGGGCCCAGCGCGACCATTCGGGCCGCGTAGTGATCGCGGAGGAGTGATCGTCCACGCCGCCATAAAACCATCACGGTAAAAAACAGCAGACCCACCAGCAGTGGAAGATAACCACCGTCAAATATTTTCAGCATGTTTGCTGCGAGAAACGGCAAATCGAAGGACAAAAACAGCAACAACACCGGGAGGCTTTTCGCCAGGCTCCAACCCCACGTTTTGCGAGAAACGACAAAGAACACGACGGAGGTGATGGCCATGGTTCCGCTCACTGCGAGACCAAACGCAGCGGTCAATCGACTGGACTCGCGAAACACCAACACGAGTAAGATACACGCCACTGCGAGGAGCCAGTTCATCACGGGCACATAGATTTGCCCCTCAGCTTCACGGGCTGTGTGCTTCACCTCAACACGAGGAAAGTACCCAAGCTGCACCGCTTGATGGGTCAGCGAAAAGACACCAGAGATCAGCGCCTGTGACGCGATCACCGTGGCTGGAGCCGCCAGCGCAACCAACGCAATCGTCGCGGCGCCCCGCGGAACCATCGAAAAAAACGGCTGCGATGCAAACTCGGGATGCTTCAGCAACAAAGCCCCCTGGCCGAAGTAACACAGCACCAAGGCCGGAAACACCAGCGCTAACCACGCTTGTCGGATGGGTCTGCTGCCAAAATGTCCCATGTCCGCATACAGCGCCTCGCCTCCCGTGACGGCGAGAATCACAGCGCCCAAAAGCTTGAAACCATGCCATCCGTTGTGGCGAAAAAACTCCACGCCATACATCGGCGAGAGCGCCTCAAACACTTGTAAGTTATGACTGACGTGGTAGCCACCAATCAGCGCGATGGTCGAAAACCACAGCACCATCACTGGCCCAAATAGCTTGCCCACTGAGCCCGTGCCAAACTGCTGGATCGCAAACAAGCCCGCCAAGATCAAACACGTCGAGGGGACCACAATGGGCGTCAGCGCAGAGGTCGCCACGCTCAGTCCCTCCATCGCGCTGAGCACGCTAATCGCCGGTGTGATGATCCCATCGCCGTACAACAGGGCAGCCCCTGCGATGACCAAGAGCGAGAGCGCCCCAACTTTGCCCGCCTTAGCCTCGCGCAGCGACGGCGGAACAAGCGCTAACAGCGCAAAGATTCCACCCTCGCCGTGGTTGTGCGCGCGCATCACAAACAACAGATATTTCACGGTCACCACAAACATGAGAGACCAGAAGATCAGCGACAAAATCCCAAGCACATTGGCGTGTGTTGCGGCGACTCCATGGGTTGCGTGAAAGCACTCTTGGACCGTGTACAGCGGCGAGGTCCCAATGTCGCCGAAGACAATGCCGATCGCACCGAGAAACAGCCCTGTGGGTGATGCATGAGCCTCGTGCGTCGCGTCCTTGGCGGGCTCATTGGTGGTTGTTTGTGGTGCAGATTCACTCGGCGT
>JANNCG010000179.1:0-1998 GCA_031386385.1 Myxococcales bacterium | reverse complement strand
CACCCGGTGGGGAGCGATCTTTGGTGCCGCGAGTACGATCACGCCGTTGCTGCTGGGCGCGTCCATGGGCGCAGTCTCATCGGGCAACATTCGGGTCAGCGGGACAACTGTCGCCTCGGGCCAGAGCGCGTGGATAGGCGTGGTGCCCTTGGTGTTTGCGCTGCTCGCGTTGGCGGTGTGTGCGTACCAAGCCGCGGTGTTTTTGTGCTCTGAGAGCGAGGGCGAGCTACAAGAAGATTTTCGCAAGCACGCGTTGGTTGTCGGGACCTTGGTCGTGATCCTGTCTGCGATCACCCCAGTAGCACTTCATGCGAGTCACTTGCGTTTGGGCGAGAGCTTGCTTTCACTTCGCGCTTTGCCTGTGATTTTGCTGGGCGTTGTGGCATCGCTCGCAACGGGTGCTTCGCTCTATCTGCGAAGGTATGCTGTCGCAAGAGTGGCGAGCACCGTGCAGCTTGCAGCGCTGTTGGTGGGCTGGAGCTTGGCGCAGTTTCCGTATTTGGTATATCCGTCACACACGATTGAGAACAGCGCAGCGCCCAACACGACGCTCAACTTTATTTTGCTCAGCACGCCGATTGGGATGGCCCTGTTGATCCCGTCTCTTGTGTTTTTGTACCGGGTCTTTCGCGCGGTCCCCGCCGCGGATGCACAGAAGATGCGAAAGTAGAATAGTTGCATGCTGCGTGCGTTGCGCCGACTGGCACAAGAGGCTCGCACGATGTCCCGCTACATCCGCTTGAGTGCAGCGCTCATCAACCGCGGAAACAGCTCAGGAATCGACCGCTTCACGCGCCACGCCCAGCGCGCTTCTGCCTGCGGGATCAAAAAGAAAGTCCCGTTCTCAGCACCCGTGAGCGCAAAGTCAGCCACTTCATTGGCGGTAATCTTCGATGCATCCATCAGCTTGGTCGCGATGCGTTTAGCCCTCTCTCCATCGGCACCTGCCTCTCGGCCGCTAGAGATAATGTTGGTTTTGAAAAACGAAGGACACAACACGCTCACGCCCACGCCCGTCCCATCGAGCTCTGTGCGCAAGCTCTCAGAAAGCCCAACCACTGCAAACTTGGTCGTGTGGTACGTCGCCATCTGAGACGTCCCCAACAAGCCCGCAAGGCTTGAGACGTTAAGCACCCAACCGCTCTTGGCCGCCTTCATCCGCGGAACAAACGAGTGACACCCATGAATCACCCCCCACAGGTTCACACCCACGACCCACTGCCAATCCGCCAAGGACACCTCGCCTACACTTCCAGCCGCTGAAACCCCCGCGTTGTTGATCACCAGGTCCGTCCCGCCCCAGAGCGATTCGCTCTCAACCGCAAGCGCCTCGACCTCTTGAGCGTTTGAAACATTGCATGTTTTGGTGGCTAAATTCGCAGGATTTCCGAGGGACTGTGCGAGGTCACGAAGCCCCTCTTCGTTCAGGTCCGCCGCGAGAACTTTGCCCCCACGGTCGAGGATTTCTTTGCAAAAGGCGAGGCCCAGTCCGCTCGCTGCGCCAGTGACTACCGTGCGAGGATTGTGCTTGAGTTTGATGGTCATAGTTTGCGCACTTATACCCGCACGTCCGCGCTCACGGTAGCGTTCATGGACAATACTAAACAGAACTTTTCTGCTGAGGTGAGCTTCGTGATCGCCGTTGCCTAACGTCGCGAAACGCCCGATTTGAGTTAGTCGAGAGCGACGCCTCGTGAGTGAGTTGTCCCCAGGGTGTCGATGGGGAGAATGGGCGTCGGCGGAAGCGAGTCGCCAAACGATGTAGGCGCCTCGGTTGCGGTCTGCAAGCGGTGACGATCGGCGAGCGCATGCACATGCGAAAGCACCATTTGCGAGAGGTACTCAGTGGCGGCGAGCTTGTCCTTCACGATGCGCTGAAAAGCGTAGTACGACACCGCCGCGATCACGGACACAAACAGAGCGACCTCCGTCGCGATGAGCGCATGCACCACATGCGGGCTGATGTGGTCGAAGTCCACCGGGATGCGGTTCTCCCGA
>JANNCG010000094.1:0-3326 GCA_031386385.1 Myxococcales bacterium | reverse complement strand
GATGAACGGCTGCGAGGCAAACCTCACTTCGGCTGCAAATTGTGGGGCATGTGGCGCTACTTGCCGAGTCCCTAACGCCGTCCCAGCGTGCGCGCCGGGCGGTTGTGAGATTCAGTCTTGCAACATGGGATTCGCTGACTGCAACGCGGCTTCGCGTGATGGTTGTGAAGTGAACACCAACGGTGACCGCACAAACTGCGGCGCCTGTGGCACCACCTGTGGCGCGGGTCAAGTGTGCTCAATGGGTGTGTGCGTAGCAACGTGCCGTGCAGGCCTAACAGACTGCAATGGTTCGTGCCGCGACCTGCAAAACGACGCGGCATCCTGCGGAATGTGCGGAAATGCCTGTGCACCTACCCCAAACTCGATGCCTGTATGCGGCGCGGGTGTTTGTCGCATTCTGTGCAACGCTGGATTCGCTGACTGCGACGGCATCGTTGCAAACGGGTGCGAGGTGACTGTGGGCAACAACGTCGCAAATTGTGGCGCGTGCGGTCGGCTCTGCACGGCGATGAACGGCGTTGCGTCATGCAACATGGGGATGTGCGGAGTGGCTTCGTGCAACCCGGGCTTTGCCGATTGTGATGGCAACCCCAACAACGGCTGCGAAGTTAACACCAACAACAACGCGGGCAACTGCGGGATGTGTGGCAACTCGTGCGCAGCCCCTAACGCCGCAGGCACTTGCAACATGGGCGTGTGTGGCTTGGGCGCGTGCGCCGCGGGCTTCGGCAACTGCAACATGAACGCAGCGGATGGCTGTGAGGCAAACCTTAACACCGACCCGGCCAACTGCAACGCGTGTGCACGAGCGTGTACTTTCGCAAACGCTGGGGCAACTTGCGCAGTCGGTGTATGCGGCCTTGCTGCATGCAACATGGGATTCGCAAACTGCAACATGAACGCTGCAGATGGCTGTGAGGTAAACACCAACACCGTCGCCAACTGCGGAATGTGTGGACGAGTCTGCTCGTTTGCAAACGCAACCGCTGCATGTGGCGCAGGAAGCTGTACCCTCGCGGCGTGCACCGCGGGTTTCGCCAACTGTGACAACAACCCAGCGAACGGCTGCGAGGTCAACAGCGGTAACGATCGCAACAACTGTGGCGCTTGCGGCAATGTATGTCCCGTGGGTCAGACCTGCAGCGGTGGCGCTTGCCGGTCGTTTCCTGCGGCGTGCACCACTGGTGGACCTCTTGCAGGCGACTCTGGAAGTTGGGTTGTCTGTCGTGCGGACGCGATGACCGCTTGGATTGCGAATGGCACTGGCGCAGGCGGAAGTTATTCGGCACTCGCGATCTGCCAGTCCTTCGGCTACGCACGCGTCACTCGCTGGGGTGGCACATGCGGCACCATCTGCGGTTATTGCACCGCAGGCACTTCATGCATGGCGCCTCAGGCACTCCCTACATTCGACAGTGGTGGCGGCGATCCGCGATTGGGCAACCGTATTTCGCAGACCGTCCACTGGGAGTGCTCAATCTAAGCCGCCCGGTAGCCTCAGGTTGAGTGATCTCTGGCTCGACGCGGTACGCAACCACCGCGCGGTGCTCAAGCATCGCGACGCACAACGAGTGCTTCTGGTGGCGCGGCTATCGGTCACTGAAAATAAGCGCAACGCGTGGGACTCTTCTCACCGCCCAATGCACGCGATCTCTCTGTTGCTACACTGTACCGCAGAGGGGCTCGCGCTCGTCCATCGTCTGCCCAGCGTCCACGAGACTCTCAGCCACGCGTTTGCCTCAGTGATCGCCGATACACCAGGCAATTCTCTCGTCAATCTCAGCTACGAGTGGTCCCGTGTCTCAAACAATCACGGAGCATACCGAGGCGACACGCACAGCGATTTGTCTTTTGAAGACCGCAGCATGGTCGAGCGCGAGGTGCATTTATACTTAAGCTCAATGGGCAGAGACACCAACACGCTGAGCCCATTGCCAAAGCCCGCGAGGATCCTCGTCGATGCTGCTCCTCTCGAAGCGGCAGGTTTGCTGCGAGCTTACTTTTTGCTGTGACGCTGCTTGCGACGAATGGTCCGTGATGCAAGCAAGTGCTTTCTGAGCGCTGCAGCGGCGGGAGAGAGCTGCTCAAGACCTCGGTGCACAATCTTCAGTGGGCGCACGATGGGCGTGTTGGGGTCACGCACTTCAACGAGCGTCCCATCGCTGAGCGCATCTTCGACGCTCACCCGTGAGACCAACGCTACGCCAATCCCCTGAGCAGCGTGCTCAATGACCGAGGCAATACCCGATAACTCCATCACGATATCGGCGTTTGGAAAGTGCCGATCAAGCACCTCACGGATCGTCGCCCCTGGCGGAAAAGTCACAAACGGCGCGTTTTTCACGGGCATCTCTGGCGAGGCCACCAGGATGAGTTCGTCGTTGCGCCAAAACTCACCCTCGTCCACGGTGATGATCCCCAGGTCAAGCTCGCCCGCTAACACCGCTTGGTTGGTCCCTTCGCTGGTGCCCTCGCGGATGAGCAATTTGACCGACGGATACGCCTCGCGATAGCCAGCCAACACCGGAGGCAAGTAGTACGCACACACCGTCGCTCCACCTCCCACGCGCACTCTACCCGCGCGAAGATCTCTCACCTCTGCGACCGCTCGCTGCGCATCTTCAACCGCCGCGAGAGCTGCACGTGCGCGCGGGAGCAACACTTCTCCCGCCGCAGTCGGACCCACCCCGCCTCGGTCACGACGCAAAAGCTCAGTGTCAAACGCGAGCTCAAGCCTCGCCATCGCGGCCGACATCGCTGGCTGACTGACGTGCGCCCTTCGCGCAGCCCTCGTGAGTGACCGCTCATCACACGCGAGGACGAAGTACCTGAACAAATCAAACATAAGCAATAGTTATCATAACCGTCGAAAACATTCATTCGACTAATGCTACCTGCGGCCCAAGACTGCAACACATGGATGCACACAACTTGATCGAGCTCATTGTCGTATGTGGAGTGGTTGCCGGAGTTGTGTCGACCATCGCAGGTCAGGGCGGAGGGCTTTTGGCGCTGCTTGCTCTTGCGGGAGTGATCGGACCGAAGCAAGCGTTGGTGCTCACCGCGCCCGCGCTCGCGATCGCAAACATTCACCGCGCGTGGTTGTACCGAGACAAAGTGCACTACAAAATTGTGGGTCACTTAGCGCTCACAGTGCTCCCCGCGAGCTTAATCGTTGGCGCCCTGGCGTTGCGCGCGCCGGTACTCTTGCTGCGCGCTTTGCTCTTTGTCGCCACGGGGCTCGCGCTCGCGAAGTCGTTTAAACTGTTGACCTTCACGGTACCACGCGCTTTTTTTCTGCCAGCGGGCGCGGTGATCGGCGC
>JANNCG010000822.1:0-1792 GCA_031386385.1 Myxococcales bacterium | reverse complement strand
GGGGGCGGCCCCCTTGCCCCACCATGGGGGCCGCCACCCGACGGATGTCATAGGGTTGTAAATTCGCAGCGAAACGCACCAATAGGCTTGTCCAACGCCCAGTGGAACAGCACATGCATCGACGCGCTCAAGGTCGGCGATGAGAAAGCGATTTGACGAGTTGTTTAAGAGCATCATCAACGAGTGCATTGAGCCTCGCGATGCCTTTCGGGCAGAGCATCCCGTCGACGCGGAGCTGCAAAGACTCGACGTATACATTGATCGTGATGGCGACGTCCGCAGCGCAGACCCACGCTTGGGACTGCTTGGAGTGATCACTGCCGAGCGCGTGATTCTTGAGGCTTTTCACTCGCCACCAAGCAGTATTGCGATTGGGGAGTGCGTGATGAAGCAGCGAGCACTGCAGGCAAAGCGAGAGCGAGACGAGCGTCGAGAGGCCAGCGGCGAGGGACGCCCCGAGCGCAAGTTAGAGGTTGCGATGCTGTGGATCTTGTCAGCAGGGGATCCGAAAACCGCGCGGCGTGAGCTGGGATTTCGAGCCATCAAGGGTGGACCGCGAGGGGTGTATACGTTGAGTCGCGGGTGGCGCACTCGCTTGGTGGTCATCTCGCAGTTAGCGGTGGATCGCCAGTCATTGCTCTTGCGCCTGATGGGCGCCGGAAACACACGGCTGCGAGCGGTCGAAGATCTCTCCACGACTTATGCCGATGGTTGGGAAGTGGGCTTCGTCTGGGAGAGACTGACGCGGTTGCGCTTGACGTTGAACGAAAATCAGACACAATTTAACGCGACAGAACTGCGAGAACTTGAGGCAACGATGGACGTATTTGAACGTGCAGAAAAGTTTCGGGCGGAGGTGATCCAAAAGGGCCGCCTCGAAGGAAAACTCGAAGGAAAACTCGAAGGTGAGCGCATCGCTCTGCACTTGGTAATCGCCTCGCGAAAGATCGCACTCACGCCAGAGGAGCAAGCGCGCATCAACGCTTGCGACGACCCACGGACCCTTCAGTCTTGGCTGCAAAACGCCGCGATCGCTGGAACCGCTACTGACGTCTTCGCAGAGCGATGAAAGCCATCCAACACTGAGTATGCTGCATCCTCGGGGGACATTTCGTCCTGCAAGCGCTGCGCGCACGGGGAGCGTATTTCTCCAAGAAAAACTTCTTGGCTAAGTCACATTGGCACATCCCCGCCGTCATCGCTCTCCGTATTGACGTTCGCGGTCCCCATTCTCGCCCCGTACCGAATCTTCTCGCTCGATTGTCACGCTACCCTTAAGATTTGTTCATGCTCAACCGCCGTTTGTGCTTGATCGGATTGACCTCCACCCTCACCGCTTGCGCTGCGAGCGAGTATGACACCAGTGCATCCGCGATCGCGATTGCGGGAGATTGGGTTCCGCCGGCGGCGACGCTGGCTCGATCGAATCCGCAGCAGGTGATGGTGACCGATCCGCCGCGGATCACTGGACGATGCGATTCAACCTGCCCAAACAATGTGTGGGGCGCATGTGTTGACGTAGGGTGCACGGGCTTGGTCCCCGGGACGCTTGAGCTGCAACGCTACGTCCAGATGCGATGGAACTTCGTCGGCGCTGGCGGCAACTACAGCTGTCGCCGCAACAGCAACCCGGCAAGCTGCGACTTTCTCTCTGTCCATAGCGTTGGCAGAGCGATCGACTTTATGATTCCCACAGCGGGTGGCGATGCGGATAACACCGCAGGGGATCAGGTTGCCAACTGGCTCATCGAAAACGCCGAATACATAGGTATTCAACGCGTTATTTGGGATG
>JANNCG010000071.1:0-3348 GCA_031386385.1 Myxococcales bacterium | reverse complement strand
GATCTTGGATTGGATTAAGCCCGCCACAATCGACGAACCATGACGCTCGACCCGGACATAAGATTCTGGGCTCGCCCGCCGGTGCACCATCGCGCGCGCTCACATCGCCGCCACGACGACCCGAGCTTGATCCTTCGATATTTGGACACACTGCGTTTGGTGCAAAGCAGAATTCGTGATGTAATTTACAGGCAATCGTGAAAATTGACGATGCCTTCATAACGACAAGGCTATTGTCGCAATCGCTGGAAATTCGTGTGAGCGCGCTTCGTATCACCTTGGCTCGGGCACCCAACGCATACATCGGATGCCCATGCGACGAGAGCGGATGTAAAATTGATGGTCCAGGCTGCTTACATTGTTCATCGCCCGAAATGATCGGTCCGAATCATACGCGCTTGGACCAAGAGAGCCGCCGCCAGCATAGTCGCCGTCGAAGGGAAGCGAGCCGCCACTCATGCAATTGGGGCCCACGCTACCAAACGCCCACTCACGAACCCCTCCTCTGAGCCCATAAATCCCAGGCGGATCCAGGCTCGCACCCATGGGGAACGCATCAATGGGTTCAAGAATTTGAGAGGTGCGTAAACACTGCGTGGCGCGAAAAACATCGCCACGGGCGCAAGGACTATCAAGTTCTTCGGGTGTAAAGTGATGCAGCCGATTCAATACGCCGTCCGTCGCTACGAACTGCCACGAAGGGAGGGTGGCGGCATGCTTTCCGTCCCACCAACAAAACGCAAGAGCGGCTAACTCATGGACACAGTTAACCGGCAGCACGTCGTTGGATCCCGGAGCGTCTCGAAACGTGCAACGATCAGGTTGTGGGTTTGCATGGCCTTCTCCAAAATCTTCCCGATCGGGCAGAAATTCGCTGCGATCATCGGATCCCGACCCCGGATCCCTCATCCAGACTCTCCCTCGAAAGTACGTTTGACCGAAGGTAGGCAATGGCATCCCCGCACGAACCCACGCGCGAAATCTGGCAACACTCACCTCGTATGCATCTATGTAGCCTGGATGAACTGCAATCGTTGCCGAGGCACAGCCCGTCCCTCCGATCCGATCATAGGGCGTCGCCCCATCCCCAGGCACGAGAAGCTGTGCACCGGGACGAAGAAGAGTCACGGCTCCTCCAGGTATCCAAACTTCGCGACAATGCTCCAACGGCGCTCCGTTCGGACCGAGACAACTTTGGTTTGTTCCCGACAACGGCATCGTACTTGGTGGGCAAAATTGCAGCGGCGGTGGAGCATCTGCAACGATTGCGGAGTCTGTAATCGAAGCGCAATCGGTGCCACTCATGGGGACGGTCATCCCCACGTTAGGCGCAGCGGCGCAACCAGCCACGAATGTGACGACTGCGCTGAATACACGCGAATTCACGGACCCACCGTGGGCGATGCGGGCAAATCGTCGAACGCGGACTGCGAAGCTCCAACCGTGCATCGATTCGCCACTGCGGGTCTTGGAAGATCGCTTGTTGTGCTCTCAATTTGAAACAGCGCCGCGCCATACCAAGATGGACGCGTCACCATTTCGGCAGCTTTGAGCTCAAGGTCCGTGCGACCCGGGACACACAACGGATTGTACGGAAAGCAATGAAAGAACCGCGAGAGATCTTGGATTGGATTAAGCCCGCCACAATCGACGAACCATGACGCTCGACCCGGACATAAGATTCTGGGCTCGCCCGCAGGTGCATCTTCCCGAACACTCACGTCACCGCCGCGACGGCCAGAGCTTGATCGATCAATGTTTCGACAAACGGCGTTTGGTGCAAAGCAGGATTCGTGATGTAATTTACAGGCAATCGTGAAAATTGACGATGCCTTCATAACGACAAGGCTATTGTCGCAATCGCTGCGCGTGCGTGTGAGCGCGCTTCGTATCACCTTGGCTCGGGTACCCAACGCATACATCGGATGCCCATACGGCGATCACGGTTGTAAGCGCTACCACTAAGGCTACTGACATTGTTCATTGCCTGAAATGCGCGATCCGAATCATGTGTGCTTGGACCAAGGCCGCCGCCGCCAGAATTATCGCCGTCAACGGGTGACGAACCGCCTGCCATGCAGTTTGCGCCAACGTGACCAGACACCCACTCACGAACTCCTCCTCTGAGCCCATAAATCCCAGGCGGATCAAGGCTCGCGCCCATAGGAAACGCATCAATGGGTTCGAGAAGTTGAGAGGTGCGTGGGCACCGAGTCGTGCGAAGGACATCGCCGCGCGCACAGGGACTTTCTAACTCTTCTGGTGTGTGGTGATACAGCCGATTCAACGCGCCATCCGTGGCCACAAATTGCCACGAAGGGAGGGTGGCGTTGTGCTTGCCATCCCACCAACAAAACGCCACGGCGGCGGCCCCATCAACACAGTTAACCGGAAGATTGTCGTTCGGCCCTGAAACATCACGATATGTACAAATATCAGGCTGTGGGTTTGCAGTCCCTTGTCCAATATCCTCCCGATCAGGCAACAACTCTTCGGAAACGCTGGCGAAGGCCAAAGTGTACCGCTGCCACATCCAGATTCGTCCTCGAAAATACGGTTGTCCGAAAGTAGGCAACGGCATCCCGGCACGAACCCAAGCACGAAATCTAGCAACGCTGACCTCGTACGCATCCACGTACCCTGGATGCACCGCAATCGTTTCGGAGGCGCAGCCCCTCCCGCCAAAGCGATCATAAGGCGTCACCTCGTCTCCAGCGGAGAGATATTTTGCACCAGGACGCAGAAGAGTAACCGCACCACCAGGTACCCAAACTTCGCGACAATGCTCTAGTGGCGCACCGTTTGGACCGAGGCAACTTTGATTTGTCCCTGCCAACGGCATCGCACTTGGCGGGCAAAATTGCAGCGGATGCGGTGCGTCTTCAACGATTGCGGAGTCTGTAATCGAAGCGCAATCGGTGCCACTCATGGGGACGGTCATCCCCAGGTTAGGCGCAGCGGCGCAACCAGCCACGAATGTGACGACTGCGCTTAATACACGCGAATTCACGGACCCACCGTGGGCGAAGGGGGCAAATTGTCGAACGCGGATTGCGAAGCTCCAACCGTGCATCGATTCGGCACTGCGGGTCTTGGAATCTCACTCTCTGTGCTCTCGATTTGAAACAGCGCAGCGCCGTACCAAGACGGACGAGTCACCATTTCTGCGGCTTTGAGCTCAAGGTTCGCGCGACCTGGAACACACAACGGATTGTACGGAAAGCAGTGAAAGAGTCGCGAGAGATCTTGGATCGGATTAAGCCCGCCCCAATCGACAAACCACGACGCTCGACCCGGACATAAGATTCTGGGTTCACCCGCAAGTGCACCGGCGCGAACGCTCACGTC
>JANNCG010000056.1:0-4351 GCA_031386385.1 Myxococcales bacterium | reverse complement strand
CCCTTGATCTGTCACCCCGCCGCGCCGTTTCTTTCTTATCGACGTGCGCTCTATTCAGACCCCAGTGTTGTTGTCGCCTTTGTGCCCCTAGACTATTTTTATTCAACTCCACACGACTCTGTGGCACTCGCAGAGATTTTGCGACAGCGGCTCGATTCGGAGAGTGATCAAGAAGCTCGCAAGGACCTTGGTCTTCGTTTGGGACGGCTTTACGAGGGGCCCCTCAACGATCAGACCCAAGCCATTGAGGCGTTTAAGCGTGCGTTGGATGACGGGCCTACAGACGCTGAGGCGATGAAGTCGCTAGAACGGCTGTACTCTCTGACCAACGCGCACCAAGATCTCCTCGAAAATTTGCAAACTCAAGTGCAGTTGTCGAGTGACGAAGCAAACCGAAACGTCATTCGTTTGCGAATCGGCAAACTTCAGGCGGGAGAGCTCAACGAACCTGGCAGCGCGCTCGAGAGCTATCGCGATGTGTTGAGTGCAGATCGAAACAATAGCGAGGCAATCGCAGCAGTGCGTGCGCTCGCAGAAAACGAGCAGCTTCGATCAGAGGCAACAACGCTGCTTGAGCCTTTGTTGCGTGATTCACAACGCTGGGACGATTTGGCTTCTGTGCTTGAGTTGAAAATTACCACGATTGAAGATACTCAGCTTCGACGTGATGAGCTTCGAGGTCTTGCTGAGGTCCACGAAAACGGTCGAAAAAATCCAACGAGCGCGTTTGAAGCGTATCGTCGTGCAACGCATGATGACCCTAGTCATGCAGACACGCTCTCGCAACTTGAGCGCTTGGCTCAGGGGCTCGATCGCTGGTCGGATGTCGCATCCATTTATGAAGACGAGGCATCAAGCGTCGCCGACGGTACTGTGGCCCGAGAGTTGGCGGTCCGAGCGGCGACGATCGCTACAACACGTCTGAATGATGATACGAGGGCGATCGCATCCTATCGCCAAGCACTTTCACAGGGCGACGATGATGGGATTCTCGCGTCTCTCGAAGAGATCTATCGCAAACACGCCCGATGGGAAGATGTGTGCGAGGTTCTTGAGCGGCGAATCGTGCTCGCTGGAGCGCCTTCGGAGCTAGATCCGCTCGAGATCCGGCTCGCGATGGTTCGTCTCGAGCGATTTAACAACGCTTCCGGTGCGCTGAGCGCGCTTCGAAGCGTTTGCGAACGGTCGCCGACAAACACGGATGCACGCGCCGCGCTTGAGAGCTTGCTGCCGGTTCGTGAGGTACGCTCTGATGTCATCGACGCGCTCGAGTCAACGTATCTAGCGCTGGATGACGCGCAAAATCTCGCGGGTCTGAAACGATTGCGTGTGGACGATGCGACGGAGCCGTCTGACAGGGTACGCTTGCTGACCGATCTCAGTCGGTTGCGAGAAGAGCGACTTCAGGATCTCTCGGGCGCTCTTGCAGCAATGGTTGAAGCTCTTGAGTCCGATCCGACGGATGAATCAACGCTTGCCGAAATTGAACGCCTCGCACCAGCCTCGGGGCAGTGGGCGTCCCTTCGAGGTGCCATCGAAAAGGCCATTGCGAAGCACCCCGATCTCGATCTAAGCGCGAAGGCGTCGCTGCACTATCGTGCCGCTCGTTGGTATCGCGAGAATCTCGCCGACGATGCCGCTGCCGAGGCGCGACTCAAAGACGCACTCGCGACTGAACCAGAACACCAGGAGGCGTTGCAGCTTCTTGAGGCGATCCACCGATCACCAGGTCGAGAGCGAGAGCTCGTTATCACGCTGCGTCGGCGTGCAGAGGCAGAGCTCGACGTTGGAGAGAAGAAGCGGCTGCTCCGTGAGGCGGCTGATGTCTCTGAACACAAGCTCTCTGATCCGGATACCGCTGCTGAAATTACTAGCAATTTGCTTGATAACGATGACTCAGATCTTGAGGCATTAGAGCAGCTTGCCCGCTTGCGCGGAGCTCAAGGACAACACAACGCAGTCGCCGACTTGCTCTCCCGCCGAGCGCGGCTCGTCGACGATCCGACCCAAGCGACTGCCCTGCGCCGCCAGGTGGCAGAGCTGTATGCGGGTCCGATCAACAACGTTCCGCAGGCGATTGCTGCATACAAAGAGATTCTTGAGTTTGATACCTCCGATCAGTCTGCGCGTGCAGCGATTGAGACGCTCTTGGAGAACAACGGGAGACACAAGGAGCTTGAAGAAGCTCTACGCTCTCGCGTTGAGAACGCGCTGAGTTCTGAAGAGAGAAATGCTACCCGAGTGCGGCTTGCGAAGTTGGCCGAGGGGCAATTCAAGCAACCTGATCGCGCGATTGACTATCTGCGTGAAGTGTTGGACGAATCGCCAAACGACAACATGGCTGGCAATGAGCTTGAGCGACTTTACGGATCGCTCAAGCAGTGGGCGAACCTCGCGGAGTTGCTCGAACGCCGCGCACAAGATTCTGCAGATGCAGGCGATTCGGCTGGTGAACTCTCAGCACTTGTTCGCATTGGTGCGCTCAACGAAAAAGAGCTGAAAAACCGCCCCCGAGCTGTCGAGCTCTACGAGCGAGTGCTTGACCGCGACGCCGATCACGTCGGTGCGCTGGCGGCAGTCGCTCGGCTTGCAGAGGCGGATAGTCAGTGGGATCGTGCCGCTGAAATGTTGAACCGCGTTGTGGGTCTCGCAACTCCTGGCGCTGAGGGCGCTGAGGCCGCGATGAGGCTCGCTAGCATTCGAAGTGAGCATCAAAAGGATGACGCGGGCGCAGAAACCGCGCTGCGTCGAGCCCTCGAGTTAGACAAGTCGCAGGTGGTCATTGACCGTCTGAAGTCTCTAGCGACCAAGCGAAATTCTTCTGAGATGCTCGCTGAGATGCTCGAACACGAGCTGTCGATTGCGGCGGATGTGGCCAAGCGAGTGGTGCTCCACCGCGAACTCGCGGTGCTTTACCGCGATAAGCTTTCCAACGTGTCTGCCGCGGCGGGCCATCTTGAGCAAGCGCGAGAGCTTGCACCAGAAGACAAAGAACTGCTGCTTCCTTTGGTCGATGTCTACATCGCTGCGGGACGGCAGAGAGACGCGATTCCAGTGATTGAAGCGATCATCGCCTCATTCGGTGGTCGTCGAAGCAAGGATCTCGCGACTTGGCACCACAGGTTGGGTCGCGCACAAGAGGCACTCGGCGAGACCAGTGCGGCGATGGCGCAATACGATGCGGCGTTCAAGATCGATTTGACCAACGTCCCGATTCTGCGAGATCTGGGGTTGCTCTGTTACAAAGCAGGCGATCTTGATCGGGCACAGAAGACCTTCCGAGCCCTGCTGCTGCAGAAGCTTGATGCGAACTCAGGTATCACCAAAGCGGACGTCTATTTCTATCTTGGCGACACACTTCGTCAGCAAAACGACAACGTGAAAGCGATTGGAATGCTTGAACGCTCGGTCGAAGCGGACAAAGGTCATACACGTGCAGCGGAGTTGCTCGCTCGGCTTAAGGCCGGCGGCTAATTTCTATGGCTTCGGTAATCCTTCGTAACGGGGTTCGCGACGAAGGATTGCTCGGGGTTCGAGCGCGAGGGGTGTTGCATGGCTATGGAGCATTCGAAGTCCTTCGAGTGTACGGGGGGCGTATTTTTCGTTTCGAAGAGCATTGCACCCGCTTGCATCGAGGGCTGGCTCTTTTGCGAATGCAGCTTGGGTGCTCAGTCGGCGCTTTGGCGGCTGAGATCGCGTATGCGCTCGAGTTGAGCGCACTTCGTGATGCGCACGTCAGAGTTGTGGTGACCATGGGTGAGGGCGCCGATGGTCTTGCGATCAGCGACACGATGGTCAGCGATCGGTGGGTCATCGTGTCGCCGTTAGCGACGGGAAACCTTCAAGCTCCAGCGCGGGTCTGCTCGGTTACGTCTTTGGCAGGGGGACTTCTCAGTGAGCTCGCGCAGATCAAGTCGAACAACTATATTGCGCGCACAGTCGCGCTCGCTCGCGCGAGGAGTTCGGGATTTGATGACGCCCTGTTTTTTGACGGAAGCCACTATTGGGAGGCAACCGCCGCGAATTTATTCTGCGTCCACAGCGGGGTTCTGCAAACGCCACCTTTGAGTGGACCGGTCCTTCCTGGCATCACTCGAGAGGCGCTAATTGATGTCGCTCGCAAAAGTGGCCTCAGGGTTCGCGAGGCTCCGCTGTCTGCAGAGAATCTCTGGACTGCCGACGAGGTATTTTTAAGCTCCACGATCCGCGAGGTTCGGCCGGTGATCGTGGTCGACGATCATGAAGTGGGCGACGGCCAAGTCGGACCGGTGACAGTGATGCTCACTGACCAATTTCGTCAACTCACAACAGGGGCTCGAAGCTAGGACAGGACAGGGAGGCGAAAAACCTC
>JANNCG010000052.1:0-6838 GCA_031386385.1 Myxococcales bacterium | reverse complement strand
CTCAATCCAACCGTAGGGACCGTAATCGATGGTCATCCCCACGATGGACATGTTGTCGGTGTTCATCACCCCGTGCACAAACCCAACTCGCATCCAGTGAACGACAAGCTCAATGGTGCGCTCGCACACGATGGCGAACATCTTGGCTACCCTTGCCGGATCATCTTTGGCAATCTCTGCAAAATATCGCTCAATCGTGAACTCCGTGATCGCCGTAAGCGTTGCGGTGTCACCGCGCGAAGCGGGAAGTTCAAACGTGCCGAAGCGAATAAACGTCGGCGCGACGCGCGTGCAGATAGCACCCGGCTCGTTTTTCGGATGGCCGTCATAGAACATGTCTCGCAGCACTGGATCACCGGTGAGGACTAAGCCGAGCGCACGGGTTGTGCTAATCCCCAAGTGAAACATGGCCTCGCTGCACACAAGCTCTCGGACCGAAGAGCGCAGCACCGCGCGGCCATCGCCACGGCGTGAGTACGGAGTTGGTCCGGCACCTTTGAGCTGAATCTCTAACGTGTCACCTGTAGAAGTGAGCACTTCACTCAGCGTGATCGCGCGGCCGTCGCCTAGCTGTCGGGCCCACGAGCCGAACTGGTGACCGCCATAGCACTGAGCGTACGGAAGCATGGATGGCAGCACTTTGTTTCCACTCAAGACTTGGACCAAAGTGTCCGACGGCTCTGGTGTCAGCTCGAGCATTCTGGCGACCTCTGGCACGAGCGCGAGCAGCTTGGGCGCGCTCACCGGCGTCGGGATTGTGCGCGAGTACAACGCCGCTTCGACGGCTCGCTGATAATTTCTTATCTCTGGATCGCCTGGCAATTTGGCAACAAAATGATTTGTGTACTGTAGGTGCTCGATGGCTTTGGGTTCAATCATTCGCGAGGAGGTTCTATCGTTTTGAGATGTTCGAATACAAGTCGCGAGCGGGTATCGGACGCGATCAAACAGGCATGACAACCACTAATGGGCAGTTGTGACTCTAGTGCTGAACTGCTAGTTTGGATAGTCCACGTGTTGCAAGACCCCACCCCATCGAGTGACGAACCGTTGAGCTGGTTCGCAGGCGCCCGAGCGGCAGTTCGCATGGCCATGTATCCGTTAGAATCGTACACGCCAGAGCAGATCGCCGAGATTGACCTTGCGCGGCGAGACCGCAATCTTCGACGTGTGCAGCTGATCGCTCCTGTGTTGCTCGTGCTGAATGTTGTGATGCAGTGGCGCTTGCGTCTGGCCGTTGCTCAGAGCGAGCCCGAGGCCCGATGGCGCGCGGGGCTGTTGATGCTCCAGCTGAGCGCGCTCGGCTTTTCTGTGTGGCAAATAGCGCTCTCGCAGTTCGGTGCTCGGTCGAGGTTTGTGCGGTGGTACCGAAGCGTGATTGGCGAGAGCAGCTGGTTGTTTTATGGTCTTTTCGGAGCGGCGCTCAGCGCGAACGCACAGCAGTTTCACGGCGGATTCTCGGCTTTTATTGGGTCAATGCTCCTGGGATCAACACTCTTTCAGGTCCGTGGCGGCACCGCCCTGCTCGTCTCGTTTAGCAGCGCAGTGATCTTTGCGCTCGGGGTCCGCTGGCTACAACCGCTGCAGTCGCTTCGAACTTCGATGTACT
The DNA here is from genome assembly GCA_031386385.1 of Myxococcales bacterium. Classification (GTDB taxonomy): domain Bacteria; phylum Myxococcota_A; class Polyangia; order Polyangiales; genus JANNCG01. The sequence continues at coordinate 5,229 of JANNCG010000052.1, read as the reverse complement.
TTGTCGCTCTTGAGCTTCCGTTGCTCGGTTTGGCAGTGTCACGCCTGGGGCTTGGCGCGATGGCTCGCGAAGTAGCGATGCGACTGAAGGCCGAAAGCGCGAGCCGCGAGGTGGACCAACTCAATCGAACTCTTGAAGCACGGGTTGAGGCGCAGGTGAAAGAATTGCAGACCCGAGCGGATGAGCTCTACGCGGTCAACCGGCTCTTGGACGCGGAGGTCCGCGATCGATCGCGTGAGCTCAGCGCTGCCCTTGAGCGGATCGCTGAAGGAACCTCGACGGACACTCTCGCTGCAAACACCATGTTGGCAGAGCGCTTTTTGCTTCAGCGCGTGCTCGGTACCGGTGGCATTGGAGTTGTCTATGCGGCCCTCGACACCGTCACAGACTCGGTGGTGGCGGTGAAGGTGCTCAACGCCGGACTGTCACACAACCTCGAGGATATTAAGAGGTTTTTGCGCGAAGGCGAGCTGCTTGCGTCGCTGAATCATCCAGCTATTGTCCGCACCGTTCACGTTGGAATCACCCAGCAGGGCCGCGCATTTTTGGCCCTTGAACACATCGACGGAGTCAACCTGCACACGCACCTTCGGCAGCACTCAAAGCTCACAGTCCCCGAGGGAGCTCGTGTCGGCTCGATCATCGCTGGCGCCATCGGCGCAGCACACCGATCAGGGATGATTCATCGGGACATCAAGCCGTCCAACGTCATGTTGACGCCGTCTGGCGTTGGCGTGAAGGTCCTCGATTTTGGGCTCGCCAAAGCGATCAACGCAGGGGGACCCGACTATACTTTGACAGGAGAGGCGCTCGGGACACCGGCGTTTATGGCTCCAGAGCAGTTCGTCGATTTTCGATCGGTCGATGCCCGAGCGGATGTGTACTCGTTGGGACTTTTGTTGTTCGTCGCGACAACGGGAGAGAAGCCCTTTACTGCGGTGACCCCCCATGAGTGGATGATGGCGCATGCGCTCAAGCCCCTGACCTCGATCCGATCCATTGACCCGGATTTTGATAGTGAATTTGCAGACCTAATCGAGCGCTGTCTGGCCAAGTCGCCCGCAGAGAGGCCCACTGCTTTGGATGTTCAAGCACAACTTGAGTCTATCGCCGATCGGCTTGAAGCACCTTCGGCAGTTGAGATCTCGAAGGCCGCGACGTCGCATCACTCCGCCACCACGATGGTAGCGCCGCTCACACCGGTCCGCGCGGTCGCGACGACGCTATAATGGCTACGTTGTTTTCACCAGTGACAACATGACGAACTCACTTCGAACATTTTAAGTCATGGCATGTTTGCTCGGCAGGCACACGGTGCGAATGCCCTGTGGACTCCGCTCAGGAGCGGGGACGCATGCACGCTGCGATGGCGTTGCCGAACTCATTTTGGCTGGTACCGAGGCTGCAGGCAGGTGCTCCACAATGAAGGGTGCAGCCTCCCGCGGTCATGCATCCGTCGACTCCCATTGGAATCGAGTAGCGGCAGCCTGAAGGCGAGCAGTCACCGGTGATCCCACCAGCAAATTGGATCGGACCCATTTGGCACGCAGCCACACAGACACCCGAAGCGTCATTGACAAATCCCGGATCACACATTGGAGGTGGGGGACACACTCCCATCGCGTCAGCGAGCGCGCCACCTGGACAAACCATTCGGCAGGTGCCGTCCACAGCCGAAGCTGCTTGGCCTGCGGCACAATTCGGAATCGAGCGAAGGCAACTCTCGCAAGCAGCCTGGATGGTGAATGCAGGGCGGTACAACTGCGTCTGCAAATACGCTGCAGACACCCACGCGTACCCACGGTCAGCCCACGCTTCGCCCCATGAATTTCGCATGAGGAAGAACAATTGCCCGTTTCGCATTTCGTATCCAACCAACAGAACCGCGTGTCCCGACGCGCCGACGACGTTTGTCTCTGGAATCGTGTTGTTTGGTGGTGTGCTCCACTCAGCCGAGCTCAGCGCGACAGCGACAACGACGTCGTTTCCATTCGCGATTTGTCGTTGAATTTGTGCGGGAGTGGCTCGCTCAGCGCCGTTTTCAGGCTCAATCTCATCGACCGAGGTGACTGAAAATTGTGCCGTCCCGTCGAGCGCCATGACCGCTGCAGTGTCAGGAGTCCCGCGGGTTTGGCACATGGCCGCACGGCCCATCGCCATGTCGCCGTCATAAGCGTACATCAGCATCGTGGCGGTCGCTTTGGACGCGATCCCTCGTCGCGCAGCTTCTAAAGAAGCCTGTTGGCTTGGCTGACAATACCGCAGCCAAAGATGCTGCTCGCTCAAATCGACTCGCAGGCCTCGCGCGGCCACGGCGCTCTCGAGTCCCGCTGTCGTCGCAAACGCAGTGCAGGAGCCAACCGAGCCCTGATTTTCCGCCGGGCCAAATCGTGCGCGGTGGTTGACTGAGGCTGGCATTCCCATCGGTTCAGGGCTGGGCATTCCTCGTTGGCCGCTGTCCGCCAGAACGATCCCGGTGTCTGCAATCACTCCACTGTCCCGGTCCGGTGGATTCATGTCACCAGGCGTGTCGCCGAGCTCCTGAATTGGGCCATTCAAATCGCTCCCGCACTCGACCGCAATCCAATTGGTCCCAATCTTGAGCCAGTCGCAGGTATGCACGCCATCTGCAGGGCGCGGCGGACCATCCGCAGGCGGAGATCCGTCCGGCTGACACGCCCCAGGAAATACTGACACGTTCATGGGCACCGTCGCACAGTTCCACTGACAGAGCGAGTAAGTCTGCCGATCGGTCCCGCAAACCTGCTTCATGTTGAGGTCGGGATCCGCCATACAGTTCGTAAGGCACATCGCGTTTGCCGTCGTGCCTGGTCGTTGACCGCCATCACCCATCGCTTGTGCATCGGGGGTCGGTGTGTCGATCGGTGTTGATGGGGTGTCGATTCCGGTCCCATCGCCGTTCACCGCCGGAACGTCCATTGCGGGCGTCGGGGTGCTGCATGCCGTCGCTGCAACTACGCTCGCGACCAGTAGGGTGCGAACGACTGAACTAAAACTCGTCTTGGTCATTATATCTCCTGTAATATCAACGGTCTACTTACCTTTCACAATGTAAGAACGCAAACGAAAATGGCGTGAACTTGCTTCGAATTTATTCGTATTGAACCACTCCGCATCGTGAATTTAATATGTGCGGTTCGAGCCTCACGCCGATGCTCCACAAGTGGTCTTTGCTAGCGGATTGTCCACCACTGAAGGTCATACATTGCTGGCCAGACGTATCGATCGCCTAGACACCGAATGGGCGTCGCGTGCGCGGTGCTAAGCGCTTCGACGCCACTGAGTTCGCTTGTCCCCACAATGGTCCAGTGATTTTGCTGCGCCATGCTGCGCGCTCCCTCGGCGCTCTGAAAATTGAGAATGCGTTGTGAAAAATCTGCGTGCAACCGAAGCCATTGTCCCAGCTCTCCGGTCGCAACCAACCCCGGTTTGGGCCCCGTAAGAGGGAGCTTTTTTAACAAGCAGAGCGCGGGTGGGTCTTGCCGGGATTGCGTGTGCAGCACGCGAAACGATTCAATACTCCATGGGCCGGCGATCATCGCGACGAGCACTGCACGCGTCCCAAAATGAGCGACTGACTCAAGCCATCCAACGATGACGATGATAAAAATGGGCACGATCGGCGCCCAGTGCCGAGGCGCCCAGAGTACATTTTGTGCCAGAAATACCCAGGCAAAGTAGAGGATGCCAGAGCCGCCCACGAGCCATAGCGAGCCGAGCTCTGTGGGGCGCGGTGATGGTCTCATCTTTGGGATCATCGCCGCTGCGAAGATCGCTACGGTGGGCACCCAGAGAAGGACGCTGCGATCAAACCACGGCCCCGACAACGCATGCGTCCACAGGTAGAACAACGTCGATCTGAGTCGTTCGGTCACGTTTGGCTGCGTCGCGATCGTGCCACCAAAAGAGTCAAAGTGTCCCGTAGCGTGCGCTTGCACTGCGTGAAACCACCGCAATAATCCTGCTGAAAGGATCACGGGCATCCAACACGCAAGACCCGTGATCGCTGCGAGTACAGCGCTTATGCCAAGCTCGCGCCGGTCGCGTCGTAGACGCCAAATCCCCAGCACGCACACCGGCGCAACGAGCGGAAGAACGGAGATTCGAACGCTCGCGGTAAGCACTGCCAACACGAGCGTCTGCGCCAGAGTACTTCGATCATCGCGATGCCTTAACGCCACTGCGATGGTCGTCCACGCCAGGCCGAGCGCGATCGAGTCTGAGAGCGGGCGCACGGACAACACCGAGATCATCGTGGTCAGGCCTGTGAGGATCGCTGAGAGCAACGCGCCTCGACGTGATGGCTTCCAGCTGTACGAAACATCCGCTACCGCTGCGAGGGCGAGAGCAAAACCAAAGGCTGAGACGATGGAGAGAGCGAGCGCTGGCTCACAGCGTGTCAAACGTTGCAACGCGATCGCAGGCCCCATATAGACTGGATATCCGGGGGGATGGGGATGAAGTCGAGTGACATCATAAACGAGGACGCCACCAACAAAACGCGCCCCATCGACGTCCTGCTCACAGCGAAGTAAGAATGGAATTCGCGAGAAAAACCCCAGTACAAATATCAACGCAAGCCAACGTCGGGGCATGCGGTACGATCAGTCGCCTGCGCCCGCGTCGCGAGCGCTTCCGCTGCCGGACCCGGACGCATATCCCACGACCCGCTGCGCGACGGGAGTTAACCCAATGATGCAGTCGCACGGTCCGCTAAAGGTCCCCGCGTCGTCGCACGTTTGGTAGCCATAGGTGTTGTCTGCGAGGCAGCGACACTGTTGTAGGTCGCCACGAATGCAGCGTGCGTTGTGAGGGTCGTTGACGCAGCCCGAGAAGCTCGCGAGCAGCACCAGCACAACAAGCCACAAGAGCATCTTCACAACCGAACGTCGGTCGTTGGTTGCTGCGCAAGCGAGTGTTTGAAAAGCCAAGGCGTTCACGAAGCGTAGACTACAAGTGCACTAAAATGATAGTGAGAGTCAATACTATATGGACCTTGTCCCAGATTCGATGCCAGCTGCCGTGGATTTGGTGGTGTTGGGCGGTGGTCCGTCGGGTCTCGCAGCGGCCTGGGAGGCATCCCTCGCGGGCAAGTCTGTGCTTGTGGTTGAGCGCGAGCCGGTTCTTGGGGGATTGTGCGCAACGGTTGAGCGGGATGGCTTTCGGTTTGACCTTGGTGGGCATCGGATCATTTCTAAGCGCGCGACT
>JANNCG010000037.1:0-6512 GCA_031386385.1 Myxococcales bacterium | reverse complement strand
GTAAAATCGAAGACCGATCGTGTTCGCCGGCTGAGTACTACCAGTTGGGGGGGCGACGGTGAGGGTGAGGGTGCGTGCGTCGCCGTCAGAGACGAGCCACTTGGTTGTCCCGTGCTTGGCCTCGGTGCATGGGTAGATCGTACGGTCGTAGCTGCTCCAGCGACCCACCAGGGGAACACTCGACTGTTCGGCTGAGTCGACGTTGAGCCCATGAAATGCTCCTCCGCCAGAATGCGAGACGGTGAGCCAAGTAAAAAAAACGTTTCGACCGTCGCTTCCAAACGATCGATCTGTCGCCAAGACGTCCGCTCCACTCATGAGCACGCGCTCGGTCACGGGTCCGTTGCTTCGCAACGCTAACGCAAAGCGCTCACGGTGTACGCCCCACACACGGGTGTCACTTTGCGCAAAAAAATCCCTCGGCGCTTGGGTCATCCCCTGCACAACCAGCTCCGTCTGTAGCCCGGGAAAGCTCAGCACGGCGCGATCGTTTGACGGGGGTCGGGTGCTGCTCAACAAGTGCGGCGCGCTGAGCGACTGCACAAAGGACAAGTCCCGCGGATCGCCTCCGTTGCCGAGCTGCAGTCGGGCACATTGGATAGGTCCTGGCTCAGCTCCTACGGTCCATTGAACACTACAGCGCGTGTACTGCGAACGACGGTCTCGAAATATCCAGGCAAAATGTGTTGGTGTCACGACCGAGTCCACGATGTCAGCCTCAGCACCGCCGAGAAGTGCGGTGGGTGGCGGCGGTGGGTCTGGTTCGTTTGCTGGACGAGGAATTCGCGGGACCGTTGGCAACTGTGGGGGCAAAAGCGTTGCACCGTGCGCAGCAAGCCATGTTCGAACCTCGCGACGGAGCTCGATAAACTCGTGGACCCAGTGCGGGTCTCGGGGTCTCCGTGCGCGAATGTGCCCAGTCCAAAACACCGCATCTCCGAGCGCAGACTCCATCGCGTTTGCGGCGTGGGACATGGACTGATAGTTTGAATCGTCGATTGCGATCGCCGAGCAGTCCGTCGCGATCCGAGTCAGCGGACGCGAACAAGTGTGAGGCCAGATCGGATCACCTGAGCCGCGGGCAAACTGCACCGCTCGCGCAGGGAGTGCGCTGTCGACAACGGAGCTGTCTCCAAACAGACAGCCCTCAAATTTGGCAAAGTCTCCCGCAAGCAAACGCACCGCAGCGTTGGCACGTCGGTGGTTCATCCATCTTGTTGCCGCGTACGATCCGCCGCCCCCGATGAGCAAAACAACGCCCCAGCGTAGGGGCGCGTCGTACCATCTCGGCCGCCTTGAGTCTGTCTCTGTCACAGAAACGCGATTCCAACAAATGCAGTCAAATCAGCAGCAAAAACGAATTTTGGAAACATGAACTGAAGCGTAAGCTCAGCTCCAAGACGAAAGCCTGGCCCGAGACCGTACTCAACACGCGCTCCGGCGTGCACGTTGTTCAGCCCTGTGATCACGTGTCCCGTTGTCGGAAAAGGCATCCCCGGATAGCCCGGTGCGCGTGGCGAAATTTGGCCCACACCGAGCCCTCCGTAAACCGATGCAGCCACACCGTTGCGGACAAACCCCGCGCCCGTCACGGCGTAGTAAGCACGAAGCGAGAGCAGGACACTCGCGAGTGTTGTGCGCGGAGCAGCGTCGGGTTGAAATCGAAATCCACCAGCGAGTCCAAAGCGATTCACGATGTGAAATCTCAGCTGACCCCACAAAAATGGTGTGAGTGCGAGCCCCGACGTCTCCGCGGGACACGAGACTGAGCCGCAGGTCGCGACCGTTCCGGGTGGGCTGTTGGGTGGAATCACCGCCTCGGCATAGGCCGGCTCTCCGCCGACGGAGACAAAGCCGATTCCGCCTCCGACCTCAAGCTGGACAATCGGCACTCGCGGGGGCCCAGGCGGGGGCAGCACGGTGCAGACACTCTCGCGACAGACCAGACCGTCACTGCAGTTTGTGTCTGCGTTGCAACGCCCTCCAACCCCTGCGCGCTCGTTTGGATCCACGCAGGTGTCTGGAGGCAATCGACCGGGCATAGACGGTGCGGGGCGCGTTCGCTGCTGCACGATCTCAACCTGAAATGGCTGATCCTCATTGCCGGCCTCGGCGGTCGGGGCATCGTTTTCGCCCATGGCCGTTACGAAGTACTGAATGTTGGTATTTTGTACCTGATCGCATGGGATCTCGCCGCCCCATAGTCGACCGTTGCGTGTCATTCGAATGTGCCGCCACGGCGAGTCTCCAACTCGAAAATTGAGCTCGACTCTGCTGGGAACATTCGCTCCCGCCTCCACCGAAATGGGCACTGGAGTTCGGCGCAGTTGCTCTACGACGGGTTCATGCAGCAGCGCTTCAACGGGTCCTCGCAACTGACGTCGAGCCCTGCTAAATACCTCGTTGATCTCAGGTGTGGCCAGCTGTGGGTCCACCACGATGGAGGCCTCCGCACGAAGCGCTTCGGTAAAAAATCGCAACGCTGCGTCGGGCTCTGAGCGTCCTCCGATCGCGATGTATCCATCGGACATCGCAATGAGCGCGAGCACATGAGCGGAGCAACCATTGCGCCCACAGCGCCGTCGAGCGTCACGAATTCGCGCCCCGGCGCCATCAATGTCGAGCTGCTGAAAGGCGTCCAGACCCGCACGCACGGCTTCAAGCGCTCGAAGGTCTTGCGGTGAGTCCTGCGCGACGGCGGAGTTGCTCAGGGCTGTGAGTGCCAACGTGAGCGACAATCCGAGCAGGGTTTTAGCAGGCGAATGAGATCGGCGTAGAGTGACCTTCACTGGCGATGGGTTAAAAGTGCATGCCAACATTTGCAACGATGTCTATGTCGACCAAGAAAGTCTCGGGCGCGCGGGCGACGACGGGAATCTGAAAGTTCACCGCGAGGTCGCCTCCGACGTGAAACATGCCGGCAAACGCATACTCAACGCGTCCGCCAAAATTGATGTTAAATCCACCCGAACGAACGTGCGCCGGAGGCATGTCACGGAGCGATGGCCTGGGCTGAATCTGACCGAATCCTGCGCCCAAAAACGGCGCGATCGTGAGTCCAGACCGAGTCCAACCAGCTGGGGTGACGGCGTAGTAAGCTCGCGCTCCAATCACCATCATCGGCAGGGTGCCGACAGAAGCTCCGCTCCCCGCAGTGGTGCTCGCAAAATCTGGTTGAATGCGAAATGTGAGCCCGAATCCTAGGTTTTTCAACACGTTTACGCGAAGGACGGTGTTGATAAAGAACGTCGTCGCGAGACCGCCGCCACCCAACCGAGGACAGCGAAAGTTGCCCGAGCAGGGCTCTCCCGTGGCTCGCATTCCGTCCCACGCATCGCCAAGCACTCGGACGCCACCCTGTTGTAAAAGCGCGGTAAAACCAGCCGCGTCGTCCACCTGTGAGATGCATGGGGTCGAAAAATCTCTCGGGCAAGCTACCAAGTATCGGCCTTCGGCGTAGTACACTCCACGCTGATAGCGGTCCGCGAACGTGCTCCCGTCGCCGGGGTCAAACTCTGGCGGGAGCGTGGGGTTTGCTGGGGAGAGAATTCCCAACCCAATGCCGCCGCCAACGTCGAACCCGAAGCGATAAAATGACGAACTTCCTCCACCACCTCCACCACCGCTGCCGCCAGAGGTGTCGGCTCCGCACGAGCCCTCATGACAGGCCAACCCTTCAGCGCATTGCGTGTCCGTGTCGCATGGGTCACCAATCTGCCGCATACCTCTGCCACCACCACCGCGATGGCATTGCGGACCGGTCATGCCAGGCGGACAGTCTTCTCCACACGTCTCTGGCGGCATTCGACCGGGAAGTGAAGGAGCTGGATGCGTCCGAGCGCGAACGATTTCAACCCGATTGGGCGTGTCTTCGCTCGCGGCCGAGCCGAGCATCGTGCCACTGGCGTCCTGCGCGGTGACGTAGTAATCCAAGTGCGGCGCGATCACCTGTCCGCATGGCACTTCAGCGCCAAATCCGTTCGCAACACTCGTCGCCGCAAGCTCTGCGTACGCGGTCATCCCCAAGCCGCGGTAGTGAATGACGACCCGTGCGGGGCGCATTCCCGTCGGGGGCTCGACGAAAATCGGCACGGGCGTGTTTTCGAGCTGTTCGGACACCGCGGTATGGAGCAGCGGGCCAGTGACTGGGCCCGGTGTGCCGCTGTTACCGTTGTTGCCGTTGTTGCCGTTGTTGCCGTTGTTGCCGCTGTTGCCGCTGTTGCCGTTGTTGCCGTTGTTCCAGCCGTTGTTGCCGTTGTTGCCGTTGTTGCCGCTGTTGCCGCTGTTACCGCTGTTACCGCTGTTACCGCTGTTGCCGGTACTTCCACCGGATCGGCGCTGGGCCTGCGTAAAAGCCGCCGTGATTTCGGGCGTGACTAGCATGGCGTCTGGCTGCGCATTTGAGTCGAGCTGCAGCGCCTGCTGAAACTCGCCGATGCCCGTGTTGGTATCATTCTGACCGCCGACTGCCACGACGCCGATTGCGACGTGGACACGAGCGAGCATTCCGGGGGTGCAGTTGCGCTGACCACAGGCATTGAGTGCCAGGCGTAAGCGGCTGAGGGCGCCATCTACGTCAAGGTTTTGATACTCCTCAATGGCGTCTCGAATCATGCCTCGAACGCGACCGTCCGCGGTCTGGGCATGGCTTATCGAGGGGGCGGTAGCAATCAATGTGGCAGCGATGGCGGACAGCAAACTCTTCTTCATGGCTGATCTTTCAATCGAAATGAGGGCTCTAGACACCGAGCCCTCGCTCTCACTCCGCGCATTGTCGCGCGGATGGCGAATCTTTTCCATCTTACGGTAGAGGCAATGTGCAATCTTGCGAATTTAGCGCTGAGGTTGTGACCGGTTGCGGACTCAGCGGACTTAGTGGACGATGTTTCCTTGTCCGTCGATTTCGTTGAGCTCAACACGCCGGTTGGACTGTCGGCCCTCGTCCGTTGCATTGCTCTCGATGGGGACGCGAGGACCGTACCCACGGCTGGTCATTCGGAAGCCGTCAATGCCTCTTCCGATGAGATACATACGAACAGCCTCTGCGCGATCGCGGGACAAAATCTCGTTGCGCCGCGCTCTTCCGCGAGAGTCGGTGTGACCGCCTACTTCGTACCGCAACGTTCGGTTGTGGGGTGTGCCCAAATACTGCACGACCTCATCGAGAATCACCGTCGCGCTCGGCCTCAGCGTTGCGCGATTGAGGTCAAACTCGACGTGGAAGCGAACACCGTGCTGCGTCACTTGGATGTGCTGAAACACTGGTGGACATCCGGCGTTGTCGGGTGTGCCGGCCTCAAGTGGGCAGTTGTCTGCCGTATCAAGGACGGTGTCTTGATCGTTGTCTGGATCTTGACAGCCATCGTCGTCTTGAAAGCCATCCACATCCTCAGGATCATTCGGGCAGCGATCACGTGAGTCTGGAATACTGTCCGCATCGTTATCCGGCTCAGGACAACCATCGTCGTCTTGATACTGATCGCGATCTTCTGGGTCGACTACGCAATGGTCGGTGCTGTCTGGCAACCCATCACCGTCGGTATCTGGGTCGTCAGGGCATCCGTCTTCATCACGAAACCCGTTGAAATTCTCCGGCTGATCGGGGCAGCTGTCCTGCGGATCGATGTAACCGTCACCGTCGCGATCGCCCGGTCGAGGCGGCAATGCGGCGACTGGGGCTCTGGGCAGACACCGGTCGGGGGGTGACAATCGCAGCGCTGCGTTTGCGTTGGGCTGAGCTTGGTCTGCGTGTTGAGTCGCACGTCCGAGATCGCCTTCGTCGAGCTCCATCGAGGCAAAATGGGCTTCGGCTCTTCCGATCGCGAGCTCGCGGGGAGCGCAGCGTCGAGCGCCGTTGCGCTCAGCTTGATCGAGCGTGGACAACATGGACGAGACCCGCGCGCGCACTTGCGAAGTGGCCTCACATGCAGAAAATGCCATGGACCACAACACGATCAGCGCTGCCATTGCGCTGAATTTTTTCAGGCTCTGGCTCATCGGGCTGGCTCTCGGTTGGCTTCTGCCTGGTTGCCCGAGGTGGGAGCGGCGTTGTGCGCGTCGCCAGCTCTTCGTGCACGATCGCGTGCTTGGTAAGCGTAGTCCCTTGCCGTATCAGCGAGATCAATCGCTTGCTGATACTCAGCATCGCCGCCCTCTTCGCGGGCTTTTTCGAGGTGTGCGCGAGCGAAATAGTACTCGTACGGACTCAGCGTCTCAGCGTTGGCCAAGCGCGCTTCTTCAAGCGCGGACGAAGCATTCAACACGTTGATCGTGTAGAGCACACCGCCGCATCCCGACAGGGCGCCGGCGCACAAAACAAAGACAAACAAACTAGCAGTTCGAACGAGCCTGGACAACGTAGTACCTCCGAGGGGCAACCGACGCTAACACTCGGGTTTTCACAGCGTCAACGCGAGTTTTTGCGTGTTGCGGTTGCCGGCAGCCTAGAAGACCCCGATGCGGCAAAAATCAGGGAAATTCCCGCGCCAATCCAAAGTGCGATCCCAAGCAGA
>JANNCG010000007.1:0-1661 GCA_031386385.1 Myxococcales bacterium | reverse complement strand
CTTTTGATCTCGCTCGACCTGCACGCCGAACTCGGTCGCCAAAAACCCGAGCGTGCGCCCTGATCCGAGCTTCGCAGCGGCCTTCCACTGCACGCTCCAGCTGTGAAGAGTCGTGCTCGTGACTTCGGTGCTGTGCGCGATATTAGATAAAAGCGTAGCTGCTTCGGCAAGGCCGGTCGGCACGGGTCGCGCACCTGTCACGAGCCTCGCAAGCTGTCGAAACTCGTCAATTTCTCGTACAAGTTCTGAAGCGATTGCGGCTAGCAGATCTGTCGCTGTGCGTGCTTTGCGGCAATCTGCGGTGAGAAAAAGCGTGTTGCTCGAATACTTTGCCCGAAGCTCTTTCATCACACGCTGAGCGAAGATGGATTTACCTTGGCCTTTATCGCCTGTGATCGCGACGACATTTTTTGCTGTATGATCAAGTTGCGTCGCATCGAGTGCGTCAAAGTACGCGCAAAAATTGTCCACCACCCAACGGACGTCCTCGTCGCGATTGATCATGTATTCGGGCTTGATTTCAGCGGGATTGAAGTGTTGCAAGAATGCCATGTCGCGGTGACTCTAAGCGAACCACCCTCGCGGTCAAGCGCTTCGTACGTCCACACTGCGTGATGTCGTGTTGCTTATTCGTTGCTGAGGATTGCGCGATTCACGCGCTCTGAGCCCTTGACCATGGGGTTAGCCTTTGGGACACTGCCTTTGTGACGAGGTCGGTCACACGAGAGGCGGGGCTTCGCTCACTCTCTGTCAGAGTTCAAAATGCGAGTGACATGATGCGCGAAATACCGCATCAAGAATGCGACAAATTCAATGTTGGTACGTAAATTGAAGGGGGGCTCGAACTTAACGGCCACTCTTGTACGCGATTTGATGCTGCGGCACGGATCGTAGGGGTCGTCATCATCGTGATGTTCGCTGGGTGTGTGAACATCTCAACGCGCGCGGTGCCAGGGAGAGGATTTCGCCCGCCGTGTGAGCCGAATGCGTTTCCGCCTGCGTTGCAGATGGTCAAGGTGTGTTTGGGTTGGTGTACTTCGCCGCTCGGTTTAGGTGCCAATTGCAACCTGGATGAGTGCGCGCCTAACGCGAATGTGTGTGCTGACAACTTGGTTTGCTTGGGCAATCCTGCGACACCCGGACGCGGGACGTGCCAGCCGCCGCAGGTGGGCAACGTGATCAACGGCGTGAATGGCTCACCGTTTAACGAATGCGATCCTGTACTCGACGCTCGAACCCAAGGCACCGGCTGCCCAGGGACGGGCGTGTGTGCGCGCTTGCGTCAACAAGGCAATCCACAGGACACCACTGCTTACTGTGGCAACGCGTTTCAAGTGGTGCTCAACGACAACTCGACCCATTGGGTGCGGGGACTCTGTCGTGCACCTCGGATCGACGGCCAGTCTTGCGACAGCGATGCCGTCAGTGCGCGACTAAACCCTGCGGGGAGTCCACGCTGCGCTTCTTGTGCACCAGGGTTGTTGTGTCTTAACAGCGTCTGCCGCCGTGCGTGCACGAACCTTACGGGCACACCCAATCTCAACGAGTGCCGACCGAACAGCGAGACGTCGCCGACGGGGGCTGTGTTCACGTGCGGACCGCAAACATTTAATCCACCCGTTGCCCAGCAACCGCCGTTTGCGAGTGCGCCGATCTTCACC
>JANNCG010000818.1:0-2517 GCA_031386385.1 Myxococcales bacterium | reverse complement strand
GCCTTGCTTGCATCGCCTCGAATTAGATTTTCGAATCGAAACGATTCAGTTGACGACTCGAACGGCATCGTTACGCCAACGGTCGCGTCAACGCTGGCCAGCAGACAGCACTCCAATACGGAGCTTTTTCCAACACCGTTGCGACTTCCAATGACGGTGACGTCGGGCTCATCGGAGGTCCGAGGCGGTGGAAAGTGAATGCTGAGGCTATCGAGAGCCTTATAGTTTTCGACGGTGAGTTGCGAAATCCGAACTCGCGTCGGCTCTTGGCGCTTCTGTTCAGTTGGGTCTATTGAAACACTCATTTTGGCTCAGCTAATGTGTCGTGTTGCCGATGGTTGCTGCCGAGAAAGCGCGAGACTGCAGGCAACGCAGTGAAATTCTGTCACCGATCATACCGTGGTTCAACGAAGCTTGGTCGAATTTGGACTCGTCGATAGCGAGTTCAACTCCGTGGACACTGGATGTCCTTGGCATAGACGTTTTAATGTCTACGAAGCCACTTCACGCAAGCGTCGCTGGCAGCCCGCAGCCAGTCACCGCAGCGGGCGAACGAAACACCGTAATGTGCTCGATCTCCTCCCGTGGATTCACGTTGAACACATGCAGCGAGTCCGCGACGTACTCACCCGAGGGCATCAAGCAATAGATCGCCACCGCCGGCTCGCCGTTGACAGACACCAGGTGACTCCCGCGAAATTTCGTCGGAAGCGCGAGGATAAATCCTGAAAAAAAGCGCACGATCGAGTCGCGATTGCCAAACCACATCGGCACCGGGGGCATGGTCATCACGGCATCGCTGCACAAGATCGAGCTCAGCAGCTTCGGATCCGCGGCCTCCCATGCATGCACATAACGCGTAAGCAATTCATCGCGTCCTTTGTTGTCCGCCTCTACCTTCGTCCCCGCTTTTGCCCAGGTCGGAATGCGCTCGTCCAAAGTTTTTCGCGCCCGCTGCAGCGAGCTGTTCACCGCGGCGACGCTCAACTCCAGTCCCTCGGCGATCTCAACGGCGCTCCACCCCGCGACCTCGTGCAAGAGCAACGCGGCGCGCTGAGCAGCAGGCAGCAATTGAATCGTCGCTAAAAACGCGAGAGCTACGCTCTGTCTCAACGTGCATCGGCTCTCCGGCGACTCAACCGAATCAAGCGAGCCGTCACTCCAGCGCGCGTCGTGAAGGGGCTCAATCCAGTGCGAGTCCGGCAGCGGCTCGCCCGGAGGCTCGTTGCCAAGCGATGAAGCCGTCCCGTCAAAGGACGACAGGGTCCGAGGCTTGCTCTGTGCGAGGGCATCGAGGCACACCTTCGTCGCGATTGAGTACAGCCACGAGCGAACGGCCGAGCGACCTTCGAAAGTCTGCAGGTACTTCCACGCACGAATGAGCGTCTCTTGAAGCGCATCGTCCGCGTCGGCGCTTGAGGCCAAGAGACGATAGCAGTGCGCGAGCAGGACTCGTCGATGCGGCGATACCAGTGACTCAAACGCCTTTTGATCACCAGTGCGTGCTCTCGCGAGAACGTCGTTGGCGTCACTGTCGTGTGCAATGCTCATTTCGGTCGCTATTCTTGCCTGCAAAAACACTGGAGAACACAAATTTCGTGAGACCCCGAACGATTTGGCGATGAGTTTATGTGCCGAGCCCAGTCAGCACTACAAACCCGAGTCACACGACTCCCACCAACCATTGCTCACCGAGGTCTACCACCATGCATGTTCCTATGACTGCGATGTTCGCAGCGTTTTTGATTCCGTTTAACGTTGTCCTGGCCGCAAACGTCTCGCGCGTTCGTGCGAAGACCGATGTGTTTTTAGGCACCGGTGACTCCGCAGACTTGTTGCTCGCGAGTCGACGGCACGGCAACAACATGGAGTATGTTCCACTGGGGCTGATCGCCCTTTTGATGGTTGAGCTCAACGGTGGCGCGGCTACGCCAATGTATGTCCTCGGTGGCCTGCTCACTGTTGGACGCATCTTGCACGCGATCGGTGTTGGCTCACGACCCAGTCCCCTTCGCGGCGGCGGCGCGGCCCTCACGTGGCTCGCGCTGGTCGGCGGAGCCATCTACGCAGCGTACCTTGGTATGCACTGAGCCAGAGCAGTGTACAATCTATACATTATCGAAAGCCAACACAAATGACCCGATTCGGAACCAACATTAAGCTCAACGTCCCGGCAACTCTGCGCGAAAAAACACAAGCATTCTATCAACAAGGCATGGGCGCGACCCACAAGAGTCCTCGCGAACCACTGGACATGTTTATCTTCGAGGACGGCTTCTGTCTGGGGATTTTTTACAACGAGGAGACACTCACCCCCGAACAGATGAAGCTCGGTCCGTGGCTCGAAGTTTCTACCCCAGACCCTGACGCGCTCGCGGCCAAGCTCGTTGAACATGGCGGGACTGCAGTCAAAGGAATGACTCCGCACCACTACGTAGCGGCCCCCGGCGGGCTCGTGTGGCGCTTGGAAAAGACCGCTTAGGTCTCGATAAAGCTCTTGAGCTGTTTGCTACGTGA
>JANNCG010001436.1:0-2199 GCA_031386385.1 Myxococcales bacterium | reverse complement strand
CGCGGTGTCCAAAAAACTGCGAGAGTCCAAGCCTAAGTGAGATTAGGTTCCATACGGTTCGGGCACTAAAATCGCTTGCGTTTAGCTGTTGAGCCGACGGACACTCTCGCGGTGACGCCCCCCTCCCACCATCGTCGAGATCTATTTGGTTCGCTCGGGTGCTGGATGCTCCTGGCGCTGATTTCGCTCTTGGGGTGTCGGGCTCCGTCCACGCAAGTGCAGTTGTTTTTGGACACCGACGCGCCGCTCGATCGCGCGCTCAACGTAGAGATTTTTTCGTTTGTTGGCCCTGTCGCTTCGGATGAGCTGCAACGTCGCGCGGACGCGGTGCTCATGGGCACCATTCGGCTCGTTCGCTCAAACAGCGGAATGGGGACCTTCACGTCCGGTGGTTCCATAGGAATTTTGCCAGCGCCTGAGCGCCTGGGTGTAGGCAACGCGGTGACTGTCTGGATTCGAGCGACCCTTGCGGCCAGCGCAGGCAATCCAGAGATCCGCATAGATCGCACTGCGCGGGTGACCTTTGTGCGCGGTCGCGTGGGGACCGCTCGAGTGTTTTTATCCATCCGCTGCGGCGATCGCTCAGATGGCTGCAGTACGGTGTCGTCAGAGCAGTGTACGGTGAGCGTGCGTTGCAGAGAGCAAAACGCGACGTGCGGAGACATGGGCGAGTGCGTTGCTCCAGAAGTTCCCGTGGTATTTTCGAGCGCGGATGGGGCCGTCGAGGACACCCCTTCGGCGCGCAACGTCGATGCAGTCAGCGGTCGTGTGGACTCTGGCCTGGACGCTGGTCTGGATGTTGTAGGTGATATTTTTTCTGACGTACGAGCGGATATTCCTCAGGATATTCTCACGGATACGTCAACGAATGTCCCAGCGGATAGTCCAACGGACGTGGCGACCGACGTACCGACGGATGTGCCTTCGGACGTCCCCACGGATGTGCAAATGTGTCCCGGCGCTGCGCCGACGTTTTGCTCCGGTGCTTGTGTGGATACGCAAACATCGGCGATCCACTGTGGACGCTGTGGCAACATATGTTCCCGCGTACCAAACGCTTCGCCGCTATGTATTTTGGGCGGGTGTTCGCAGCGCTGCAACGTTGGTTTTTCAGACTGCGACGCAAATCTGGGCAACGGCTGCGAGAGCAACCTCACCAACTCTGTGATGAACTGTGGCGCCTGTGGCACGATGTGCCCGGCTCCAGGCAACGGAACCCCCTCATGCGTTGCGTCAACGTGTTCGATCAACTGCAACATGGGTTTTCAGCTCTTGGGCGGCCGTTGTGTTTTGGCCAACGCAACTCCGCGCCAGCTCGCGCCGCTGTCCCTGGGAGAAGTGACGCTTTTTCGCCCCACACTTCGCTGGGCAACTCCAGTCGGCTACGATGGCGCCGAGGTGGATCTCTGTCGCGATCGCGCTTGCACGATGGTGATCGAGACCGTGCGAGGCGCGGGAGGTGCTGTGCGACCCTCAATGAGTCTCACACCGGCGAGTGTGGTTTTTTGGCGCGCGCGTGCGACCGTTGGTGCTGCAACGAGTATGGTCAACAGTCCTACGTGGCTGTTTCACGTCCCTGCCACCAACGCGCTAGGGATGATCGATACAACCGCGCGGCCCCATCTCGATGTCAACGGAGATGGCTTTGATGACATCGTTGTGGGTGCAAATAATGCCACACGCATGGGGCGAACCAGCACCGGAAGTGTGAGCATTTTTCATGGCGGAGTTGCAGGCGTAGCGCCGGTCGCATCGCGAGTGATTGACGGTCTTACCGCAAACGAAGAGTTTGGTCGGTCCGTGGCGAGCGCAGGAGATGTCAACGGGGATGGCTATGGAGATCTTGTGGTTGGTGCGTTTCATGCCTCAAACCTAATGGCAGGAGCGCTCGCGGGACGTGTGAGTGTGTTTCACGGCAGCGCAACAGGAATCCCGGCAGTCGCCGCCATGCAACTGTATGGCAACGCCGGTGACGAGTTCGGACATGTCGTCGCGTGCGCCGGGGATGTGAACGCAGACGGATTTGCGGATATTGTGCTGGGCGCTCCACACGCCTCGCCAATGGGACGGCTCGAAGCTGGTAGTGTGAGTGTTTATTATGGCAACGTGGGTGGCATCCCCGCTGTCGCTTCGCGTGTGCTTGACGGCAGCACCGCAGGAGATAATTTCGGCACGGCGGTCGCGAGCGTTGGAGACGCG
>JANNCG010001430.1:0-8479 GCA_031386385.1 Myxococcales bacterium | reverse complement strand
CATTCGTGAGCAGCTACAGTCGCGTGACGAAGCAGCGGTGAGCGATGCGGTCGAGCGATCGAAAGAGTCGGTCGCAGAGGCGCGATTTTGGTTGGCGGATGCCGTGTACCAGCAGTTTATGGCGCGTCGCGTGCCCGCGTACCGTGGCGGCAACACGCGCGGTGCGTTTGACGCATGGACCACCACGGTGCTCACGCCATTTATCAGATCACAGCGGCGCAATCTTGAAGAGGATGCGACGCGGCGGTTTCGCGAGGTGATGGAGATGCACGTTTCGAACTGGGAAATCGCAGCCGCCGCGCGCTTGGGTGAGATGTTTGCGAAGTTTGCCTCGCTCATCCGCGAGGCCCCGATGCCCCCAGAGTGGAGTCGCCCCGGGCTGCCGTGGACAGACCTCGCGGACGAGTATCACTTGATGCTCGACCGATACACAGAGCCCTTTATCACCTTGGCCACTACGGGCTTTCAAGCGTGCCTTGTGCGCGCAACTCAGTTGCACTGGTTTAACGAGTGGTCGCAGCTGTGCGAGAGTCAGCTCAATCGCGTGGATCGACTTCGATTTCCGCTGACTGATGAGGTGCGCGCAGAGCCCAACGCGGTGTACTCGCGCTCTTCAAACGCGCGCGTTGTGTTTGAGATGGAGCCAGACGGGGCAGACGTAGCAGACGAAACGGCTGTGCGGGGCAGACCGTAGAGAGCGCTGAGCACAAGGCTCCGCGCATGTGCCTTCGCGCAGCGCTCAGGGCCCCCTCGTCATTGGCATTCCTCAGGGTTGGTGGGAGGAGCTGTGCGCGTACAAAAAGATACGTGTGAAGCTAAAGGTCGCGGAGATTACCCTCCGCGCAATGCCCCCACCATTGTCAAAAGCGTCCCGCGCGAACCCTGAGTGGCGCAAGCCGCGAAGGGACCCTGAGCGCACAGTGGGTGACTCATTGTACTCAGCAGCGCGAGGGCTCATGCGAGGAGGCTTGTCCTCATCGCATGACTGCACCATTGTGAAGCTGTTTGTTTTAACGGGCGACAGTAGTTGGCGCACGCGATGCTCAGCGAGGTTAAAACTGGCCCCCGACGGACACGCCCTGAAACTCCGCCGTCACTATGGGCGTGACGCCAACCAGCGAACCCAAGACCCGTGCCCACGATGATCATCGTCAAGCATGACCAGGAAGAGGAGAGGACGCACTGCAAGCATCCCCTGCTCATTGAGGCTGCGTTTGATTGGTTTGTTGCGCGTCGTGATCATTTTATCTCAGTCCGGTCCGGCTTGGTGTGTTGCGTTGCGTGAGCTTCACAACGGCCTCTGCAAGGTGTGCCGCGAGACATTTTTTCAGCCGCGATCAGAGCAAAGTGTGCAAATCGTGCCGAAGTTCGCAGCGGATCTGCAGTTCAGTGGGACCAAGAGTGCCGGACCGAACCATAACCTCGTGCGGTTCGTCCAATCGCTTCGTTAACAACGGAGCCAATCGTGCCAAACTCCATCCATCCCATGACCGACACCACGCCTGAGCTCACTGCACTCGCCCACCTGCTTGGCGCCTCGTACCAGACACAGAGCGTGATGGACGGGCAGTACACGTACATCGATAAGTTCTTCGTCGAGCGCAGCAGCCCGCATGGCAACATACAGGTCACCATCAGCGCGCGACGCGGCGGAAAGGGGGCGCTGATTGGCGTGCTCTTCTCCGTCACCCTGCCGCTCAAAGTGACGATGGCTGATATCGAACTGCGTGCTGAAACAAAGACCGATCGCGTTGGGAGTGCCCTCGGGATCAACCGAGAGTTTCAGAGCGGAGATCCGGTCTTTGACCGCGCGGTGTACATTGAAAGCGACGCGCCGGACACCACACTGCGACGGCTGCTCTCAACCTCGGTCCGGGCTCTTGCTGCACGCGTGGTAGATCAATCCAAACTCAGCGTCGAGCTGCATGCTCCTCCCCTCATCGCGGGGACCGTCGCGGACCTCCAGGCTTCCCTCATGGCCCCAACGATCGTGTCGATTCTAGCGCCTAAAGAGGTCCTCACCAACCCATCGATAAGGCAGCTGCCCGACTTCGTCGCCGCGCTGGCGCCAGCGGTCCTGCAAGCACACCAAGAGAACCACACGACACCCGATCCATACGGCAGGATCGCAAGTGTGGTGGACGTTCAGAGCGAGCGGCCGCTGAAGACTCGCTTTGCACGGGGTGGCGTGGTCGTCGCGCTGGTTGC
Organism: Myxococcales bacterium; assembly: GCA_031386385.1. GTDB lineage: Bacteria > Myxococcota_A > Polyangia > Polyangiales > JANNCG01. Next base: position 6,271 of record JANNCG010001430.1, on the reverse strand, counting down.
GATGAGTTGGATCGGCGGAATGATTTTTTCAGGGCCGAGTCCGTTGGGGAGTCCGTTGTTGAACGCTCAAATCGCAGTCAGCGCGACGCTCTACGTGCTGCTGTTGGTGACGTTTGTGCTCTTACTGCGCGGCCGCTCGACGAGCCTTCGCAACGTTTTGATCGCCGCAGTCGTGACGATTTTTGGCTCCGGTATTGCCGGCGTCGCGATCACCAAGCACCTCAACGCCGCGCTCGCACCGGAGGGCACCGAGGTGGTCACGGGCCTCGCACAGGTGCACTACGGGAGCAAGGGAGGCAGCTCGGTGTCAGTGTTGGTGGACGGAGAGTACGCACACCTGCCGGGCAGCGAAGCGCGCCGTTTGTCGGCGACGACGACGGGGGTTACGGTGCGGGTGATGGTGCGCACCGGCGGGATCGCAGGCCGCTGGATTGAGAGCGTCGAGCCGATGTATCCGTAAGCCCACCCCGACCTCGTGGACACCGATTGAGAAGCCGCTTTAGGTCGGAGAGCCGTCGGACAAGACCACGCACGCGAGATGGGACGCTCACACGGCAGCTCAAACAACCGTAGCCGAATCCCGGTGTCCTTCGATACGGAGGGCGATCGCCGACGCACCTTCGTGGCTCGTGCAATCGATTTGCTAACAACAGCGCCAGTCGTGCGACACTATTCAGTCCCATGACGAATACGACGCCTGAACTCACTGCGCTTGCCCAATTGCTCGGCGCCTCGCACCAGACGCAGAGCGCGATGGACGGGCAGTACACATTCGTCGAGAAGTTCTCTGTCGAGCGCAGCAGTTCGCATGGTAACATGCAGGTCACCATCAGCCCGCGACGCGGCTCAAAGGGTGCGCTGCTTGGCGTTATATTCTCCGTCAGCCTACCGGTCAAAGTGACGATGGCTGAGATCAAATTGCGCATCGAAACAGCGACTGATCGCGTTGGCACTGCGCTCGGGATCAACCGAGAGTTTCTGACCGGCGATCCGGTGTTTGACCGCGCGGTGTACATTGAAAGCAACGCGCCGGACACCACTCTTCGCCGGCTGCTCTCGAGCTCGGTTCGGGCTCTTGTTACACGGGTGCTCGGGCAATCCAATCTCAGCGTCGAGCTGCACGCGCCCTCCATCATAGAGGGAACACTCGCAGACGTGCGCGCGGCGCTGACGGCCCCGACGATCGTGTCGATTTTCGCGCCCAAAAATGTACTCACCAACCCATCGATGCAGCAGGTACCCGACTTAGTCGTCGCCCTTGCGGCGACGGTTGTGCAAGCGCACCAAGAGAACCACATGACGTCCGATCCATATGGCCGGGTGGCAAACGTGGTGGACATTGAGGCCGAGCCGCCGCTGACAACTCGCTTTGCACGGGGTGCCGGGGTCGTCGCGCTGAGTGCACTGCTGTGGATTGCTGGAGTGAGCTTTCCTGGGCCCAGTCCGCTCGGAAATCCGTTGTTAGCTGCCCAAATCGCTATAATCTTGACGTTGTACGTGCTGGCGATGGTGACGATTGTCCTCTTGCTGCGCGGCCGCTCGACGAGCCTCCGCAACGTGTCGATCGCCGCGCTCGTGACGCTTTTTAGCGCCGGTCGCGGCGGGACCGCAATCACCCAGCACCTCAACGCAGCGCTCGCACCTGAGGGCACACAGGTGGTCATCGGCAGAGCGACGGTGCACTACAAGAACAAGGGAGGCAACTCGGTGTCGGTGTATGTCGAGGGACAGAACGTCCTCCTTCCGGCCAGCGATGAAGAACGCTTGTCGCTGACGACGGCGGGCGCTTCGGTGCGGGTGATGGTGCGCACCGGCGGAATCGCAGGCCGCTGGATCGAGAGCGCCGAGCCGATGAATCCCTAGAGCACCCTTCGCGCGAAGTCCGCGCATTCAACCTTGCTAGGGGCCCAGGGCGAGGGATATGGTTATCCGAAATGTTACTCCGCGCTCTTCCGTCCATCATCTGCGCCTTCGCCCTGAGCTGTGTCTCCTCAAGTCGGCCTGTGGTCCGTGCCACCCCGGCCCCTGCTCAAAGAGACCTCGTGCGACTCTATGTGCGCGCGCTCTCGGACGACACGCAGATCTACGAGCACTCGATCGAGTCGTCACCGCCGTCAGGTTATGCCTCCACCATGAGTCGCTCGGAGCTCGAAGGAGGGACGTTCTATGCCTCAAGGACGATGCAGGAGGGGATGGTTCCGGTCTACCGGTTTGCCATCGCGTCCGCGGACCAGACACCGGTGTATTACCTGTCGACCCGCCCCGAGACGCCGCCGAGTTTTGGCGATCGCCGCGTGCAGTTCTTCGCGTACGACGCGCCGCGACCGGGTACTAGGCCGGTGTATTTGTACACCATCCGGGATTCGCACAACACGCAGGTCTACTACTACTCGACTTCGAGCGAGACCCCACCCAGCTTCAACGCTGGGGGAGCGGTGTTTCACGTCTTTGCGGATCCACCTCCCCGATGGTCGCGCACCGCGAACGTTGCAGCATACTGGAACGTCGCCGAAGGCGCAGGATGGGGAGGGTTGCTTCGCATCGAGAGGGGGCTCACGGTCGAGCAGGCGATGCAGAGAGCGATGGCGGACCCCGCAGTCACGCACTATTTCGTGACGACCGGCGCACAGATGGTCCTCGAGGCGGGACGCGAGGACCGGACGTTTCGCCAAGGGGACACCGCGTTCTTCTCGGGGCAGCCTTGGTGGGGAGGCGCTCCAGGTCTCGCAGACGGATATGTTCGACAGCCTGCGCCGCCCCGGTAGGACCGTGCCGAATGATGCGATCGCCCGCTCATTTCTCGGGCAATACTGAGTTGGGGGCTAAAGCAATGTCAGCTTGGCATTTTACTCGTAGATCGCTTAACGCGCGTTAAGAAATGGGGCCAAGAGGGGCGTCTTGGTCGGCTCTGCAGCCGCCGTTTTTATTGGCTCCTAGCAACCGAGCGCTCCACGCGCGACGTCCGCGTCGCAAAACGCAAGCTCCTCAGTCCCAAGCTGTTGCACACGCTCGTGACCCTTGCCCGCGATCACCACGACATCGCCTTGCTGTGCATTCGCGCTCGCGATCGCCAACGCAATCGCCCTCGCACGATCGGGTTCACGCACCCACTTCGCAGTGCCTTCGCCTGCAAAAACACCCGCCAGAATGGCCTCATTGATCGCCTCAGGGTCCTCTCGACGCGGGTTGTCCGTCGTGAGCACCGCCAGGTCCGCGAGCTCGTTGGCCACCGTCCCCATGTGCGCGCGCTTGCCCCGATCGCGCTCGCCACCACAGCCGAACACACAAATCAATCGGCCCGAGCAGAGCGAACGCGCGGTGCGAAGCGTTCCCTTAAGAGCGTCGGGGGTGTGGGCGTAGTCAACCACCACCATGGGATTGCGCGCGATGACTTCGAAGCGCCCCGCAACCCCCGCAAAGTCCATCAGTCCACGACGAATCACCTCAGGCGCGTACCCGGCAGCGCGACACGCGAGCGCCGCAGCCATCGCGTTTTGCGCATGAACCACCCCGAAAACAGACAACTGAAGCTCATCGCCGAGTGCGTGTGCGAAGGGCGAGTCGTTGAATCTCACGCGCGTTCCGTCCCGGGTCACGGTGAGCTCGCGGGCACTCAATGTGGCTGCGGAGTTGATCGAGTAAGTCTCGATCGTCACGTCCGGTGCGATCACTTCGCGAAGCAATTCACTGGCTGGATCGTCGGCGTTGAGCACTGCAGTTTGGCCCCCAGTGAGCGCCATGAAGAGCTGCGCTTTCGCAGCAAGGTATGCCTCTGCGGTACCGTGATAGTCAAAGTGATCACGCGTGAGGTTTGTAAACACAGCCACCGATGGCGGCCAACGCCGAGCGAACCCATCGGAGAGCGCCAGCGAGGTGACCTCCAGCGCGAGCGTCTTGACTCCCGCCGCTACGGCGCCCTCGACGGTCGCGAGAAACTCATGCACCGCACCCCCGACGAGATCCGCGGCGATGTGCTGCTCTCCAACCCATCCGCCAAGCGTGGTAAGCCGCGCCGAGGGCTCAGCCACCGCCACGACTGATGCGATCATCGATGTCGTTGTCGTTTTGCCGTTGGTCCCCGTTGTCGCAATCGTACGCAGTCGCGCGTGCGCTGCGGCGAACCTCGCTGCTACCTCCACCGAAGCGGTCACGTCTACTTTTCGCGTGTGGGCTGCCAGCGATTGCACTCACCGGTCGGTGTCCAGCCGATGCACTCTTGCGCCGGAGCTACGGTCTCACGTGTGGGACTCGCGACTTCTTGTGACGGCGCGTAGCCTTCTTGTGCTGGACGATAGCCTTGCTGCTGCACCGGCATTGCAACGTTGCCAGAGCTTGGCTGCTGCACCGTTTGCCCGCGCTGCTCAATGATGCAGCCCGCGTTCATTCCGAGCGCGAGCGCTAAAAATGCTTGTCGATCGATTTTCATCACAGGCCGATGAAGGTACTACCGCGCACGAGTGTCAGTCAATTCTCAGTGATACAACACGACATAGCCTGACCCGATCTCCAAGCGCGCCAGAGCAAAATAGCGCACACTGCGGACTTCTGAAGGAGAATTACCGATGGGCTTTAACCAAAATCCACACGTCGCAAAAGCGACTGCGGCTGAACTGAGCGCACAAAACGCCACCGACGAGGCCACCCGAAGCGGGAAGTGGCTCGAAGCCGCACACCTGTGGGAGCGTGCCGCAGACCGCGAGAAAAACGAGAAGCGTGCGAGCGAATACCGAGTCCATGCAGAGCGCGCTCACAACGAGGCCGAGCCGCGCGTGGAGGCAGCGACACCGCCGAAGAGCGTCCCGAGAGAGTCGTTGAACTGAGTGGCCCCGGAGGGGATTTGGACAGACCTGGAGCTTGTTCGATTTTGTTCACCTGCGCTGGTAGGCTCGTAGTTGATGGACACCGAAGCAATCAGTCTCGACCTCGAACGCGCAGCGCTGCATGAGATCGCCCGCGAGTGGCGCGGAGCCAATTATCAACTCTTTCACGAGATGATGAGCTCACCCACGTTTGTCCTTACCGACAGCCAGCAGTATCTCGGGCGATGGGTCCCGTACGAACGCTCGATTGAGTTGTCGCGAGAGCTGCTGTTGAACCATCAGTGGATCGCTGTGATCGAGACGCTCAAGCACGAAATGGTTCACCAGTACGTGGACGAAGTGCTTGGGGTGCGCGATCAGAGCGCGCACGGGCCCGTGTTTCAAAGAGTTTGCGCTGAAAAACATATCGACCCTCGCGCGGTTGGCGTGCCCAACCCGTCGCTAGAACATCAGGAAAATTCGGGCGATTCTGCGCGTGCTGCGGTTCTGTCGAAGGTCGCGAAGCTGTTAGCTCTGGCGCAGAGCACCAACGAGCACGAGGCGCAGTCGGCGATGAACGCTGCGCAACGGTTGATGCTTAAGCACAACTTAGACGAGCTCGAAGCACGGCAAGAGCGGGGGTATGTGTCGCGGGAGTTGGGCGTTCCGATGGGAAGGTTGGAGGAGTCGATTGGGGCGATCGGTGGCGTTTTGCGCGACCACTTCTTTGTCGAAGTGATCCAGCTTCGTGTGTGGCGCGTCCGCGACGGGGCTCGTGGGACCGTCCTCGAAGTCACAGGAACACCAAGCAACGTCTCGCTCGCGGAGTATGTGTACTCATTTTTGCATCACACCGCAGAGCTGCTGTGGAGCCAGCATAAAAAAACGCGCGGGATCAAGGGCGACAGAGACCGTCGGGCCTATCGTGCGGGAGTTGTTTCTGGCTTTTCGGACAAGCTTAGAAAAGAGCAACAGAGCAACGTTGAGAGAGGGCTTGTGTGGGTGGGTGACCCGGCGTTGAACTCGCACTATCGCAAGCGATATCCAAGGATTGTATTGGTGTCTTCGAGCGGAGCCGGGAGCTATCAGGCAAGAAGCGACGGTCAGGAGGCAGGCCGAAAGCTCGTGTTGCACAAAGGGGTTGAAGAGGGCGAGAGCAGCCATCGAGGGCTGCGCTTGGGAGATGGAAAGAGCTAGCGAGCGACAGCGGTCGCCGGGGAGCCTTCATGGCAATTCACCCCGGTTTTTTGCTCGGATTCGAGAGCACCAAGCAGGGGTCTTCAATCGCCGTGTTTCGCATTTCTTTGCGATCCACCAGGTAGTTTTGGCTCTGCTGCCACGGTGCATGGAGCCCCTGCTTGGGCAGCATCTCAGCGGAGCGGGTCACGTAGCCCGAGCTAAAGTCGAGCCAAGGTTGCTCTTGCATGCCGCTCGCAGGCAAGGTGGGCGTCGCGACGGTCATCCCCCTGGCG
>JANNCG010001426.1:0-2787 GCA_031386385.1 Myxococcales bacterium | reverse complement strand
GCTAGAGCCCAGCGGTGACGCCGCCGGACATCGACAGTTGGTCGTCGCCCGCGCGCGCTGTTCGAACCGCTAAGCGAGAAATAGCTGCAAATTAACCGGCAATATCCATCAAAGAGCCGGCATCGACCGCGTTGGGCACATCCCTCGGTGGATTCGGCACATCCCTCGGTGCGTTCGGAACATCCATCACGTTTGGGACATCACGATTCGGCACATCCCTCGGCGCGTTCGGCACGTCGCGATTCGGAACGTCCATCACGTTGGGCGCGTCCATCCCATTCGGAACGTCCACGAAGGCCGCATCGATAGTCCCTGCATCGAGCCCACCATCGGCTGGCAGCAATCGCGATTCACGTAGCAAAAATTCAGTCAAACAGTCGGTTTCTTGCGGCGTAAGAAACATCGGCATGCGACCCAAGGGCATCCGCGTTCCGCACACTGCCGGAGTTGGCAGCTTGCCCAACAAGACACCCTGGACGCCTTGGTTCGTGATCGTAAGCAAAGTTCGGCCAGCACAGGGACCTGCCGCCGCAGGCTGGTTGAGCATCCGCGAGACAATCCCGGGGCTCTCTAGGTCGAGCCCGGTTTGGCGGTCCGTCGCGTTATGGCACCCAGCCGTCGCACAGCGTGGCACCAAGAGGTCACGTTGAGCGTTCACAATTCCTGGAGGGCACACGGACATTGCCGGACCATCGGAAGGTATTGCACCGTCTCGCGCCGCATAAAATGGCCCTGGATCGATCTCGCCGGGACATCCGCACAGCAAACTAAACACCAAGACCGAGAACCAGCGACCCATCGAAGCGCCTTCATACCCCGAACGGCCGCTGACCAGCAACGGTAGACCACGTCTTGGACAAGAGCGCCGAAGGAGTCTGTACATCTGCGCGCTTCCTTGGCATCTATTCGCTCACAGTGAAACTCCTCCCCGAACGCAACGAGAGTCGCCCCGGCGACGACCCCATTTTCGCGCTCAACAAGAAAGCCCAACAGCGCAAAGCTTCCGGCGAACCGACCATCAACGCAACGGTCGGGGCTCTGCTCGAAGACGACGCGACCCTCGCCGTATTGCCCACAGTCATTGAGGCCATTCGCTCGGTGCCTTCACAGAAGATCGCAGGCTATGCTCCCATCGCCGGCGACCCAGGATTTTTAGACGCGGTTATCAAAGATCTGCTCGGATCAAGCCCACTCGCATCCATTGCTGTGGGCGTAGCCACCCCTGGAGGCACTGGCGCTCTGCGGCACGCAATGAGCGTTTTCTCTGAGAAAAATCAGTCAATTGTCACCTCGAATTTCTACTGGGGTCCCTACGCTACCATCGCTGATGAGCACGAGCGCAAGCTGGTCACGTTTGCGATGTTCTCGGCCGACGGAAAATTCAACGCTGAAGGTTTTGCAAAGTGCCTTCATGAAAGTGCACAAGCACAGGGGCGATTGTTGGTCTTTCTCAACGATCCTTGCCACAACCCAACAGGGTACTCGATGAGTGATGACGAGTGGCAAGCCGTCAGCGATGCGCTCGTTGAGCAGAGCAAGCGTGTCCCTACAACGGTCCTAGCTGACGTCGCATACCTCGCATTTGCGCGAGATCAGCGCTCTTTTCTCAAGTACCTTGAGCCCATCGCAGAGCATGGAATGTTGTGTTTTGCTTGGTCAGGATCAAAGGGATTTACGCTTTATGGCCAGCGGGTCGGCGCGCTCATCGTATGTACAAAGGACGCCGGCCAACGGGACGCCGCGCTCCGAGCTCTTACGTACGCATGCCGAGGAACATGGAGCAACTGCAACGCCAGTGGGATGGACGCGGTCCGGCGCTGCTTGGTCGAGAGCTCAATCGCGTCCCAAGTGAACCTCGAACGGGAGAGGCTTCGCGCCTTGCTTGACGCGCGGGTACAAGCGTTTAACCGCTCTGCTGCGGGCACAAAGCTGCGATACCCGCGCTATGATGGCGGCTTTTTTGTCACTGTTTTTACAGATGATTCGAAGATCGCAATGGGCAAGCTCGAAGCCAAGGGCGTCTTTGTGGTCCCCAGTCCCGGCTCCCTTCGCGTAGCGCTGTGCAGCGTCGCTGAGCGAGACATCGGTACACTCGTTCACGCCCTCAACGACTCTATCTAGCCATCCCCCTTCATTCTCATTCAAAATTGCATCTCATCAAAGCGATAGAAACATCAAAGCCATGACAACCACTCTCAAAAGCTATCTCCGTGGTCAATGGGTCGAAGGCACCGGCAACTACAGCCACCTAGTAGACGCAACGACAGAAGAGACTCTCGCTACGGCGTCAACAGAAGGCGTCGATTTTGGTGCTGCGTATGCGTACGCGAGAGACCAAGGCGGCCCCGCCCTTCGCGCGATGACGTTCGCACAGCGTGGTGAGATGCTGCTGACAATGGCTCGAACCATTCACTCAAAGCGCGATGAGTTGCTCGAGACCGGGATGAAAAACGCTGGAAATACCCGCGGCGATGCGAAGTTTGATGTCGACGGTGCAGCGGGAACACTGGCGCACTATGGTGAGCTCGCGAAGTCCCTCGGTGACGCGACATTTTTCGCCGACGGAGAGCCCATCGCACTGGGTCGCTCCTCGCGTGTCACGGGTCAACACATGCTTGTTCCTCGACGTGGGGTCGCTGTACACATTAACGCGTTTAATTTTCCTGCATGGGGTCTCGCTGAAAAAGCCGCGTGCGCCTTGCTCGCGGGGATGCCTGTGATCTCTAAGCCCGCCACTGCGACGGCCATGATGACTGTACAATTGGTCGAGGCACTGGCTGCTTCGGG
>JANNCG010001414.1:0-2702 GCA_031386385.1 Myxococcales bacterium | reverse complement strand
TGCAGCATCTTCACGGGAGGATGTTCGACCCAAATGTGAACGCGCATGGAAATTTGTATCTCAATACTTGGCTCCAAATTCAACAGATCGGACCGGCGGACTTTCGATTTGGAATTGGCGCGATCCCTGGCATCAGCAGCCGCAATGAGGGAGGACTATTCTGGTTGGGGTTGTCCGCAGCGAACGGGTCGATCAGCGGCGCTGAACAGCTCGTTACTGCCACCCCCTTCATTCGAGAAACTCTCGTTTCCGCGAGTGGCACGTACACCGAACGCACGCTCAACCTGGTCTTTCTCTGGCAGGTTGAAGAGTATCAATATGCATCAGGCTACATCGAACAGGGCACATGCACCGCCACTCGCGATCACGATTGGTAGCGCTCGGGACATCTCTTCAATCCACCGCTACGGCGTCGCGGGGCTCTGAGTGTCCGGAGCCATCGCTGCGGTCACGGGGCGCACCAAGTTGATCGCGATCCCGGCTCCTGTCGCGATGCACACCGCGAGGGCACCATGCGCGAGCTGGCTGCGCCGCCCGGGATCATTGCCCTGGTTGTGCTGCTCAATGGCCAGCAGCGAGTGCAAGACGTCATAACAGATCACCATCATCGCAGCCATCCCGAGCCATCGTAGATTCAAGCTCGTCGCGACCGTCAGCCCCACGATCACGAAGACAAAAAACACCAACCCCGTCCAAGGTCGCCGCGCATAAATGTGCCCTCCACCCGGAATGAAAAACCCCGTCATCGCGCCCACACGGTTTCGTTGATCTGGCAGCTGGCCATCCTCGTCACGGTTGAGCCCTTTGTTCTTTGCTCGACTCTCGCGATAGGGCCCCGCCACGTTGGTCGCTGAGACGTCGTTTGAGTCCTGACCGAGAAATCTCTCGTTCACCGCGTCCTCAGGCATCTCCATCGCGCTCAACGCTTCGCGCGCCGCGGGGAGGTCTCGTTTGTGCACCATCAAGCGAAGATCCACCGAGGTAAATCGCTGGATAAATCCCGTCTCGCCAAAGCCCGACAGCCGCGCTTTGATGTCGTGCTCTCGCAAAAACTGCAGCGCCATTTCGGCGTCGAGCGCGTTGCCATAGCGACGCAATTCAACCTCGGACTGCTCGCCGTTTGAACCATCCCCCGAGTGCTTAGCCATTTTGGATGTTTCGTTTGGTAGGGACAACGTCGCGGGGTTCGCGGTATTGTCGCTTTCCACCTGTAGTTGCGGTTGAGAGAGAAGTATCGATCATGCGTGTTTCGAGCCTAGCACCGTTTGCTGCCCTTGCGTTATGTGCGCCTTTTTTTGCCGCGTGTGCCGAAGCTGAAGGCCCCGCGATTCGACGCGATGTTCGCACGACGGACGCCACGAGCCGTGTGGACGTTCCGGGAGTGCAAATGGGGATGGACGGTGGGGGCGGTGGCTTTGATGTGCCCAATCCGCCAAACGGTGGCAATGACTCCGGACGCGTTCGCATCAATCCTGATGCGTTTTTTGCAGAAGATCCTCCTCCGCAATATTGCACCGCCGACGGCGGTCGCTACGTCACCGATGTGGGCTTTGACCCAACGCTCGCAGACCCACGGTGTCCACCGGACAAAAATCGCGAGGGCTGCCCTTGCGCCCGTGACGGGATGACGGGACCGTGCTGGACGGGCCTTCGCGTGAACCGCAACCGAGGGATTTGCCGCGATGGGATGACCACGTGTGTGGGCAATGAGTTTCCGGTTTGGGGGGCTTGCACGGGGGCAGTACTGCCGAGTCCGGGTGTGATGCGAGGCGCGGGCGCGTGCAATTGCTTCAGCGAAGGCACCTGGACGATCCCCAACATTAGCCCGTGTTTTATCTACAGCGATGCCGCTTTCACGCGCGTGATTGCGTCCTCTTCGAGCATCCCCCAAGCCGGAGGGATGGTCTCTTGCGGTCCCGCTCGCATGGGCAATCCGCCCTACGCACCACCAGGACCAATCTGGAGCACGGACACACTTCGAGTCGATTGCGGCGGAACGTTTAGACTCTGCTACAAGCTCAAAGCCTACGACGCCGTCGCCGATGCGATGGGCATGATGGTACGACCGAGCAACTGTACAATGTCTGAGTCATGCGTGACCGCGACGGTTGTTGCTCCCCCCATGGGCGAAATGCCCATGGAGCAAACGCTCATGCCCCTGCCTGGCTGGGCATCACGTACCGCCGCGGATGTGGCCTGCGCGCAGCGCTTTGTGGACAACGGCGGTTATGGCGAGATGACCGTCACGGGGATCTCGTCTGAGTGCCAAGAGTTTAACGACGGAATGGCCGGCCCGCTGGTGTTTAACCGCGTCAACTACTGCCCCTCGTCTTGTAGCCGACCCAACCCACCCGCGATCTGCGCCATGTGCCGCAACGGCGTCTCTGGCGGCTTTTAGTCCAACGAAGATACAACTCAAAAACTATGCATCCACTGCACGATATTGCCCTGCCCGAGCGCCTCGATGAATACTTTCCGGTCGTGATTGAGATCCCAAGGGGGTCGAAGGTAAAGTACGAGATCGACAAGCGCACCGGGATGCTCATGCTCGATCGCGTGCTGTACTCATCGACACATTATCCAGCAAATTATGGGTTCATTCCACAGACGTACGCCGGCGACGGTGACGCACTCGATGTGCTCTTGTTGATGCAAGAGCCCTTACATCCGCTCACACTCGCGAGGGCCCGCGCGATCGGCGG
>JANNCG010001400.1:0-2155 GCA_031386385.1 Myxococcales bacterium | reverse complement strand
CAGCGTGTTGGCGTCGAAGGGCGAGATCCGATGATAGATCGCCGCAAGAGGGTGCGAAGCCGAACGCCCATGCATCGCGGCGGTCATAAGGTGATAGTGATAGTCTTGCCCCGGACCCAGCGGATTTTGCCAGTGGATCATAAACGTGAGCACAACCAGCGACGCAAACATCCCCGCTGTGGCGAGCACCGATGGCTTGCGAAGCGCCTCGGTTGTGTCGCTAAGGGCTGTGCGAAAATACTGTATCATCGTTGAGCGAATGTTCATTTACTCAACCGTAATCTGAGCAAAACCACCGCCGTACAACGTGTAGCCCATCACGTGAACTCGCACGCGATCCGCCACCATCGGGCTCGGGAGATTCAAGATGTACGGCGTGGCGGTGTGCGCGTACGACTCCATGCTAAACTCTTGCGTGTGCACCATGCGCGTGCCGTCAAACAGCTCAATGCGCGCGCCTAGGGTGTTGTAGTAGAGCATCCCCTGCACGTTCCACACTTTGACAGTGCTGACGATGTGGGAGGGGACTGTGACCTCAACCCAGCCCAACGTCGCGTCCGCTAGCAACCAGTTGGTGGCCAGATCGTTATCGAGGACGTGATCGACTTTGTACAGCTGTGACCACACGCTACTGGCCCGCGCCACCGGCTTGCCACGACGCAGACGCGGCATCACGACGCTAGACAACACCCACAACGCCAGGACAACACTTAAGATCCGAAGCACTCGCTTGAGCATCCGCCCCGACGGTCGCATCGCGACGCGCCCCACCCAGTGAATCTTTTGCGCGAGTTTTTCCCACCGATTATCAAACATCTGTCGCAACGATTCGGTCACTTCACCGTCTTTGCCAACACCCTCTGGGTCAAGCTTCAGGGCTCCAAGGTCACCCAACCCAACCTTGAGTGATTCGAATTTTTCACCGATCTGCTCAACCGCGATTCGAGCTTTTTCATGGTGACCCACGGCCTCAGCGCGCAGGCCTCCAGTCCATAAGAGCATCGCCGCGTCGATCTCGCGCAGCGCACCAGAGTGCATCGCCTCAAGCGAATCTCGCTCTTTTGCTAGCGTTTTTGCAGCTCGTTCGCTCTCAAGAAAGAAAAAAGCCTCACCCACTGATCGAAGCACTCGCTTGGGCAAGGCTTCTTTCACTGGGGCTACAACCGCGTCAGTCGTCATGGATCGCGCGGGTTTAGCGCAATCCCCACTCAGAGTGAAGAGACAGCGACGACTTAGCGATCAAACTTCTTCTGCGGCGGAGCGCTGAAGTCTCGCGCGAACTTCGGCTTCGGCTTACCCGTGGCCGCGTCGCTGTACCCACCGGGCTTTGAGGGCCGTGCGGGTGCGGATTTTTGAGCGGGCTTCCAAGGACGATCGCCGCCCTTGGTTGCTGGCGACCCACCACGGTCCGGCGAAGGGCTATCTCGGCGATCGCGAAACTCGCGGGTCGCGGGCGCCGTTGAAGGGCGGTCTGTGACGTCACGCCGGGGCGCTGCATCACGGGAAGGAGACCCGGCGTCGCGCGAAGGAGCTGGGCGGCTGTAGCCACCGTCACGGGGCGCTGCGGGGCGAAAACCCCGGTCGTCGCGTGGTGGTCCACGGTCGTCTCGGGGTGCTGCGGGGCGGTCGTCACGGGATGGCGCGGGGCGAAAGGGTGCACGGGGCGCTGCGGGACGCGCATCGCGAGAGTCACGGTTGTCGAAGCGATCCCCAGCTCGGGCGGGTTGGCTTGGACGTGGCTCGTCTCGTGATGGACGTCGGTCACCGTAGCTGTCGCTCTGTCGTGAACGATCTGCCGTGCGGGTTGTCGGCGGGACACTTCGCATCTCGCGTTTTGGGTTTGCCGGAGGTTGAAAGCGAGGGCCTTCATCAGCGGCACGTGCAGGAGAAGCTCCTTCGGCCGAAGACGATGCAGGAGCGCTTGCGCCGGTTGTCGGAGCAGGGCGTTTTTGGACGTTCGCCTTGCGAAACTCATCGTACGTCAGCGCGGGAGGAGGGATCGGCGAAGCGAACGGATAGTCCGTCGCGATCGTGATCTTCTGCCGCGTTGTGCGCTCGATGTCCCGCAGGTACTCGCGCTCGTCTGAGTTGCAAAAGGACCAAGCGACCCCTTCCATACCCGCACGCGCAGTGCGACCAATACGGTGCACATAGG
>JANNCG010001371.1:0-2160 GCA_031386385.1 Myxococcales bacterium | reverse complement strand
CGCGTCTCGCTGCCGAGGTTGCCAACCAGCACTTCGCCAGAGTTAACGCCCACTGCGATGCGCACATCGAGACCGTATTTTTCTTTCCACCCGGGGCCGCTCGCTTCGACAAATCGGTGCATGTCTTCAGCACAAGCGAGCGCACGCTCGACGTGATCTTCCATTGCATCGGGAGCGCCAAAAAATGCCATCACGCTGTCGCCGATAAACTTATCGACGGTGCCTTCATGCCGAAACACAACCTCTGTGAGTACCGTGAACAGCTCGTTTAAAAACTCGACCACCTTCTCGGGCTCTGCTTTTTCAGCGAACTGCGTAAACGCCACCACATCGGCGAACAAGACGCTCACAGTTCGGCGCTCTCCACCGAGCGCGAGTTGCTTTTTGCCTTCTGCAATGTCGGCGGCGACACGCGCTGGGAGGTAGCGAGACAGATCTTGTTCGACCATCGCGCGGCGAGCGATCTCTTTTTCGCTCTCAGAGAGATCATCGGCCATGTTCTCAAGCGTGAAGCCCAGGGACTCGAGCTCGTCGCCAGTGTGCACTCCGCTTCGAACGTCAAATTTGCGATCGGCGTAGGATTTTGCCAGCGCGATCAGCTGTGCGATGGGCTGAGTGGTGCGCGCTGCGATCCAGGTGCCGACCAACAGGGCGATCGCGAGGATGGTGATGAGTGCAAAAATAACTGCGCGACGCGTAGCGCGAAGAGAGTCAAACACCTCGTCCGAGCGTCGATGAGTGACCACACCAAGCTGCATGGTCGGGATGCTCGTGAATGAAGCCACCCAGTCCACGTTGTTGCGGTCTCGGTACTCCGTCGATTGCGTGTACGGCACCGCGAATCTCGCTGGAGGAATCTGTGCGACGCCGAAGATTCCCTTTCCGACGATCGAGCTGCCTTCAGCTTCGTCGGCTGCGCCCGTCGTGCGCCGCGAGTTTGCGAGGACTAGCTGCTCTGGGGTGACCAACACCAGCGCGTCGTCATGGGCACTAAAATATGCCTCCGACAGCCGGTTGAGCAACGTCCGAACGACGCTTGTGCGCAGCTGTCCCAGCACCCAACCTGTGCGCTCGCCGTTGCGCACAAGGGGGTGCAAATACACCAACCGAAGCCCCACGTTGCGCTCCCAACGCGCAGGAAGCCATCTGCCATTTTGCAGCTCCGACCGCAGGGCGGGGTCCAACACTTCTGGCGACGGCAGACCGTCGCGGACACCGTCGCGAACAAGCGCGTCAAGCTTGTGACCATCGGCGCCGTACACCACCACCGAGTCGAGCTCTTCGGCGCGAGAGAGCATCGCCCGTGCGATCGCGATCTTAGCATCTCCATCCGTGATACTCGGTTCAGAGAGCACCGTCCCAATGTCGTGCACGATGGTCGCGTTGCTTTGAATCGTCTGCGTGATAAACGACCGCGCCTGGTCCATCACCGAGATCTGAAAGGCTTCTTCTGCGTGCAATAATCCAATGCGCTGAGCTCGCAGCGCGAGAGGCACCAGCAAGAGCATCGGGGCACATCCTAGCAGCAACAACGCCACCGTCCACTTGGTGCGGATGCTCATCGCGCGGATCTCAGCGCCTGCGTCGGGTTTGCTTGCCTGCTTGTCCAATTGCGTAAGCCTTCAGTCGTTAGGGCGCAGCGGTCGTCCCTGGTCTTGCGGCAGGGGTAACGGTTGTCGTGGTTGGATTTTGTATGACCGTGCCTGGAGTCCCCGCCGGGGTTGCTGTTGCGCCGGCCGACGCTGTTGGGGGTGCGGGGTCTACGACGCGAAACTGCACACGCCGGTTGCGCTCACGCCCCGCTGGCGTTGCGTTGTTCGCCGTCGGTTGTGTGGGTCCAAAACCGCGCGCTTCGAGCCTTTGGGGCGCGACCCCATGAGCCGCCAGCCAGAGCATCACGCTGATGGCTCGGCGGTTGGACAGATCAACGTTGAGCTCGATATTTCCACGCGAATCGGTGTGGCCATCAACGCTCACGCGGCGCACTTCGGTCCGCGCGATGAGCGCATCGGCCACCGCTTGAAGCACCGGAAAAGAGTCCGGCAAAATCGTCGCGCGCGCGGTCGCAAAATGGACAGGCTGCAAGATTCTAAAACCCTGCGTGTCCATTTGAACGAGCGATGGGCAGCCATTGCGCGCGGGGTCCGCGTTGGGCGCACC
>JANNCG010001302.1:0-9288 GCA_031386385.1 Myxococcales bacterium | reverse complement strand
GGCAACCCGACGCAACCGTGCTGTGCGCCCATGCGCTGCAACGCACCCGCCACGTGTGTAGGCGGGGTCTGTCAGGCCGGAGCCGTGTGTGGCGCGCTCGGACAGGGCTGCTGCATGGGCGTGACATGCAACGCCGGACTGCGCTGCACCACCGGAATCTGCCGGGTTATTTGCGGCGGAAACGGCGAGGCCTGCTGCGGTCTCGCGTGCAACGCGGGGTACACTTGTATGGCCGGGCTGTGCTCTAACGCAGGGATGATGGGCGGGTGTGGTGCGCGACTACAAACGTGCTGTGCAGGCCGTGTGTGCAATGCGGGACTTTTGTGCAACGCTGGCGGCGTGTGCGCTTAGTCTTTCACGCGTCGCTTATACGCTATAGAGTGTATAGCTTTTAGCTTTTGTCGTCGTCGAGATCTTCAGACAAGTACGCCAGGATCACTTCGTCTAAGCTCTTCTCGCTCATAAGCCCATCACCGAAGATGTTTGCCGGTGCACCCGCGACGCTGTCGCGCGACTTAAACGACCCAAGAATCTCTGGCGAACGCACGCTTTGATAGTGCCCGCTCATGCCCGTGGGACGCTGCGAGGGCGTGCTGCCGGTAGGTCTGGGCGGAGTGGACGGTCGAGGCTCGGCGGGGATCGAAGGGGGCCGTATCGCTGGCATGGCGACAGAGGACGTCCGCTGCAGTTTGTCTACGCTCGTTGCTGCGGGCGTGGGAAGCGAGACGGACGGTTTTGGCACCGCGGGTGCAGCCACAGGCGCCACCACGGGAGCAGGCGTTGGTTGCGCCACAGAAACCGGAACCGACGGGACGGCCTGGGACTTGCGAATCTCTGCAAATCCAGACTCTTCTGCGGGATTGCCGTGCGGCGTTGAGGACTCTGCCGGAGCGTTTTCAAACAGGTGATCAAACTGACCATCACGCAAAGCAATGAACATTGCCTTGTGTTGGTCCTGCATGATTTTCTTGACCTGCACGGCCATATCCAGCGCAGCGACCAGCTCGGCATAACCCGTCTTGTTGCTCTTTAAGATCCGGCCCCCGTCTGCAAATAGATGGGTGATGACGTGGGGATGTGTTGTTCCCGAGTCCTCGGTCTGGATATGAAACACTCGTCCTCGATGACGAACATTGGTGTTGTATCCAAGGAGTGGTGAAGGACCCTTGGTCATGACGTGGGCAACGCTAACACGCCCTAAGCCAACAACGCAATCAGGTACAGCGCCACCAGCAACCCGTATACAGCACAGGATGTCCTGGAGTTTTGTTGCCACGCCCGCCAAACCGCCACCCCCGGAACCACCAGCCCCAACAGCCGCTCGCCCCATGCACGGATCCCCACAGACCCCAGCGCAGCCCGCCACGCGAGCCGAAAGTGCAGCGTGAGCCACACGGCAAACACGACGCTCTCCAGCACCCACCGAACGACTGAGGTCGTCACGTAAGGGTCCCTCACGAGGCCTTCGGGACTTCGGTGCTCGACGGTACCGATGCCTGGTTTTTCAATCGGACAGTTCGAATCCACAACGGAATCGCGTAGGCCAAAATGATCCCCACGCAGAGCAACAAGACGAGGGTAAAAATGGTGTCCACCCAGCCCTGAAACCGCAACGCTGGATCTGCCCGGCGCGTAAGCGGGAGGTAGATATCGAGCACGCCTCGAATCCCTGCGGTGACGGTGGTTGTGCCCACAAAACACAGCGGCAGCCCGGTGACCCACAGGTACCGAACACCGCTGGTGCGGAGGATCACTGTGGTTCCGACCGTGAGACCAACGACCGCGAGCAGCTGATTGGCGATCCCAAACATGGGCCAAATGGTCTGCACGCTGCCAGTCAGCAAAAACGTCGTCCATCCTCCCACAACCAACGTTGTGGCAAGCGCCCCCGCCCACATTGAATCGGATTTGCCTAAGGGCTTGTAGAGCTTGCCCAAAAACTCTTGCACCAAAAACCGACCCACCCGTGTCCCGGTGTCGATCGTGGTGAGAATAAACAGCGCCTCAAACATAATGGCAAAGTGATACCAATATGCGAGCAGCCCACGCACACCACGAACAAACGGGAGCCCTGCAAAAATCCTCGCCATTCCGACGGCGAGTGAGACCCCGCCGCCGGTGCGTGCGGCGATGCGCTCGTGGGTGCTCGCGGCCAGCTGAGGTAGGTCTGTGACCGAGATCCCGAGGCGCGCAAAGTCCTCGTTCGACAACGTGCTGGCATCGTGGTTGCTCGGATCCACATGGTACCCCGCGGCCGACAGTGTGGTGTTTGAGAGCGAGAGCAATTTTGACAGCGGAAGCGTGCGTCCTCGCAGGACTTCGAGCGACAACACCGACTGCGTGGGAGGCAACAGCAGCCTTCGGTCTGCGGCGGTGGCGTGTGCAATGACGTGTTGAAGATCTGCTTCGCCCCGCAAAAGCCCTGCACTGTTCGCGTTGCGGGCGACAATCGCCACCTGCGGATCGGTGTTAATGGCAAGGTAGTCGTTAACGGGCAGCGACGACGCGGCAATCAACGCCGTGAGGCCTACCACCCCCTCCATCAGCATGGCCCCGTACCCAATGGGGCGCGCATGAAGCTCGTTTTCGAGCATCTTGGGCGTGGTCCCAGAGCTCACCAATCCGTGAAACCCAGAGATCGCGCCACACGCGATGGTCACAAACACAAACGGAAACAACGGCCCCTTCACAATCGGACCGCCCCCGTGGATCCATTGCGAGACCATGGGAGCCTCAATGGTTGGATTGACTAAAATCACTCCCAGTACCAACAACCCGATGGTTCCGATCTTCAGGTACGAAGACAGATAGTCCCTCGGGCACAGAAGCATCCACACGGGCAAGACGCTGGCGATAAATCCATAGGCCGCGATGGCCAACGTGATGGTGGTGCGATCAAACCGAAAGTACACCGCGAGAGGGCCGTCTTGAACGTATTTGCCTGCAATCAAAGCGGCGAAAAGCGCGATGATCCCAAAGATCGTGCTCTGCGTGATCGCCCCCTTTTTGATCTTGTACGAGTACAGCCCCATCGCCAACGCAATCGGAACACTCGACCCCACGGTGAAGGTCCCCCAGGCGCTCTCAGCGAGGGCGCCGACCACAACGATTCCGAGGCCGGCGATCGCAATGACAACGATGGTCAAGATCGCCACCATCGCGACGACTCCTGGCACGGGGCCTAGCTCTTCTCGCGCAATCTCGGCCAGCGAGCGACCCTCGCGCCGTGTGCTAGCGACCAAAATGACAAAATCATGGACCGCGCCGGCGAGCACGACTCCGCACAAAATCCAGAGAAATCCCGGCGCAAATCCAAACTGAGCGGCCAAAGTAGGCCCGATAAGCGGCCCCGATCCAGAGATGGCTGCAAAGTGATGTCCAAAGAGGACCCAGCGGTTGGTGGGGACAAAGTTTTGCCCGTCGGCCAGTCGGTGCGCAGGCGTCACACGCGTCCCATCGAGCATCAGCACCTTCGCCGCAATAAAAGCTGAGTAGTAGCGGTAGGCGATCGCGAGGACACACAAGGCCCCGATCATTACGGGTGCGGCAGAAACCATAGCGGGCTGTCTTTCACAAACGAGTTTATTCGAGGTCTTTTTTTGCGGCGACGATCGTTAACTCAAGCGCAGGGACCACCGTCGCGGGAGCGCGGATCGGCACCAAACCCTCTGGCGAGGGGGCCACATCTTGCGAAGCTTGCGTCGGCTCTATGGGCTTGGCCATCTGCCAACCATTCACGCGACCAATGTCCTTGAGCCTCGCGACAAATGTCTGAAAATCTACTGGTTTTTGAAGAAATTCTGTCACACCCAGCAGCGCAAACCGCGCGACCGCTTCGGGACCCGCACTGCCGCTCGCGACCACCACACGAAGGTCTCGCCCACCGGGACGCTCGCGCAGCACTGAGAGGACCTCGACTCCGCTCATTCCGGGCATGTGATAGTCGAGCAAGATAAGGTTAGGCAGCGCCGAATCGAGTGCGAGCGCCGCGGCTCCCGAGCGCACTACCGTCACCGCCACGCTGTCAGCTCGTGCGCCAAAAGCGCTCTTGATGGCACGCGTTGCGAACACACCAAACACAGGATCGTCATCAATCACCAACACCCGCACCGCAGCGCTGCTCTGCACCGTCGGCTGGACGAAGTTTTTGCGAACCTCTGCGAGGTCGTCACGGGTCATGGTAAACAGCGCGTGGTCAAGGGCTGCGGCAAACGCCTGTGCGCTCTCAAATCGCTCAGAGGGCCTCTTCTGCATGGCCCGAGCGATAATCGCGTCAAGAAATTCTAGCTCAGGACGCAAAGATGACACCAGCGGAGCGGGCTCAGAGATCTGTCGCCCAAGCAACATTTGAATGGACTCGGCCTTGAACGGCAACTGCCCAGTCAATAGCTCAAAAGCTGTACATCCCAGAGCATATAAATCTGCAAGTGGCGAGAGGCCGCCGCCGGGCATAATTTGCTCTGGCGACATGTACGCCGGAGTCCCATGCAGCACGTCTTCGTCCTCACTTGAGAGCTCATCGGTGTGCACGGCGATACCAAAATCCACCAAGACCGCCCGACCGGTGTCACGCTCAATCACGATGTTGGATGGCTTGACGTCGCGATGAATCACACCTGCGGCGTGGACTGCGGACAGCCCCGTGGCGACCTGACGAAGGACGCTCAACCCGCGATGTTTGGGGACCTGCGCCTTGGCCTTTCGGTGCTCTTCGATCACCTGTGCGAGGGACGAGCCGGCGACAAATTCCATCGTGAAAAAGCAGCCCTCTTGTGAGAGCCCAAACGCGTGGACCTGCGCGACATGCTCACTGCGAACCGACGCGAGCGCGCTCGCTTCGCGATAAAACCCCTCGATCGTCGCGGCGTCATAACGGCTGTGCGAGAGCACTTTGAGCGCAACGCGTCGTCTTAGGGCCACGTCGCGAGCAAGCATCACGCAGCCAGCTCCACCGCGCCCGAGCTCTTTTTCGAGCACATAACGTCCATCAAATACCGCAGGCCCACCGTCGCGCGGAGACAGCAGCTCCCCACAACGTGTGCACGTCTCTTGAGTGCTCCAGAAGAGCTGTCCGCAGTTTAAACAACACTTCATCATAAGCCCTTAGACCGCCTTCTTACTCCACAACTGAAGTTCTGCCAATGCTCTGTTGCCTAACGAAATCGCACGCGGGACTAGGGGTCCGCTGGTCTCAAAGTCGCCCTTCGACGCCGCATCTTCAAGGGTTACGCACACTTTGTTCAGGGCCAGCGCACCAAACATCAGCGAGTTAGGTTTGAGCGTATGTGCCGCAATCCGCAGGCTGGGGGCGTCTCGCTTGTCGTACGCCTTTTGAATGCTCTCAATCAGCTCGGGGCCGAGCTCTAAAAATGCCCCCACCATCTCTCGGACCGCGTCGGGGTCACCACCCATACTGTCCGAGAGGATCTGAAGTGCGCTCTCATCGATAGCCTCTGAGTCGAGACTTTCAGTCAATTGGCTCGCGCTTGGGACAGGAAGTGGTCGACTGATGGGCGCCAAAACGGGCGCTAAAACGGGCATTGGCTCAGCCACTGGTTGCGCGCTTTGTGCGGCGGCGCGAGGCTTGATGCCTGCGAGGATCTCAAAGAGCTCGTTGGGGCGCAGGGGTTTGGAGAGATATTCGTCCATCCCCGCGGCAATACAGCGCTCACGATCGCCTCGCATAGCGTGTGCGGTGACCGCTACGAGCGTGGGGCGATCTTCTCGGTTTGGATACTTGTTCACCAAGACTCCCGCAGCTTCGAGCCCATCCATCACGGGCATCTGCACATCCATCAGCACGACGTCGTACTCTCGCCGAGCGATCGCGTCGACGGCCTCTTGACCGTTGTTTGCCAGGTCCGCGGTGTAGCCAAATTTGCCCAGCAAAAGCGTCGCGACGCGCTGGTTCATGGGGCTGTCCTCAGCGATGAGGATGCGCAGGGGTCGCAAGCGAGCAGTGTCGGTGGTGGTCCCACGAGGGCCGGTGGTGGTGCCGACTTGGCGACCCTCGGCGAGCTCGATCAGACAATCCAACAGACGAAAGTGACGCACGGGTTTGGTAATGATCGCGCTAAACAATCCCTTTTCGATCTGGTGTTTGGGCATGCTTCCCAGGGACGACAGCAGCAACACGGGGAGGTTTGGGCGCAGCTCGCGGATCGCGCGAGTCAGCACGACCCCATCCATCCCGGGCATCTGGTAGTCCGTCAGGACGTACTCAATCGGCTCACCATCCCGAATCATCTTTAATGCCACCGCCGGAACGGCCGTATCTTGCACTGTAAATCCCCACGCAGAAAGATGCTGACGAAGCACATGACGGTTGGTCGCGTTGTCGTCCACCACCAGCACACGCTTGCCCTTGAGCGCAGCGGTTGATTGCGCCGTTGGGCTCTTTGATTGCGCCGCTCCGAATGGAACAGTGAGCGTAAACGTCGACCCTTTGCCCTCCTCGCTCTGCACCTCAATCCCACCGTCCATTAAGTTGGCCAGTCGTTGAGAGATGGCTAGCCCAAGTCCCGTGCCTCCAAACTTGCGCGTGGTGCTCTCGTCCACCTGCGAAAAGCGCTGAAACAACCGGTGAAATCGGTCCTTCGGGATCCCAACTCCGGTGTCACGCACCGCGAAGCTCACTTGCATTCGTCCGCCCGTGAGCGCCGTGGCCGTGACCTTCAGCTCGATCTCGCCTTCGTGGGTAAACTTCACCGCGTTGCCCAGGATGTTCACCAAAATCTGCCGCACCCGTCCGGCGTCTCCGCGGACTCTTTGTGGCAGCCCTGGCGCGGAGTTAAAAATCAGCTCAATCCCTTGTCGATCAGACCCAGGAGCGATGAGATCGAGGCACTCTTCTGCCGTTTGCGCGAGGTCAAAGTCGTACTCTTCGAGCTCAAACGCGCCAGACTCGAGCTTTGAAAAATCCAAAATATCATTGATGACCATGAGCAAGTGCTCGCCCGATGTGCGAATGGTCTCAACCAGCTCACGCTGTGATTGCTCAAGGTCTGTGTCGTGCAGCAGAGACGTCATTCCGATCACGGCGTTCATGGGTGTGCGGATCTCGTGGCTCATGTTGGCCAAGAATGTGCTCTTCGCGCGTGCTTCTTCTTCTGCCGCTTCTTTTTCACGCTGCAATCGCTCGGACCGACGCAGCTCTGATAGGTCTCGAAGCACAAACACCACGCCGCGCAGCTTGCCGTCTTCGGTCAACGGCGACCGGCTCACCTCAATTGAGCGCTCGTCTTGTTTGCGAAAGAGCTTCACTTCGGCGTCGAGCTCGCGGTTGTTCCACTGGAGTCGGTTGCCCTCGCCCGTGATGGTGGCGGCGGTAGCTTCTGCGCTCGCGGCGTCGCCAAAAGCGCGAATCAACGGCGAGTCCGTATCGACAATCGTCGCAATATTCTTGCCCAAAACGCTCTTCGCCGTGACGCCTACCAGCGATTCAAACGCAGCGTTTGCGTATTCAATATTGCCGCGCATATCACAGGACACCACCACGTCTGAGAGGCCACCCAGCACAGTCTCAAGCTGTTGTCTCTGCCGCTCGACGGTCTGCTGTGCGTTGCGCAGATCGCGGTTGGTGTTTGAGACCGCTGACAAATGGTCCCGCAAGCGATCACTGAACTGCAGCAGTAGAAAGATCACCAATGCGGTGGTCGCAACGATCGACGCGAACACTTCAAAACGCCACCACCAAGCCGGAACCGTCGCGGGCTTGGGCATAAACAAGCCCATCATCACGCACGTGGCGGTGATGGTGCAAACCAACGCAATAAGCCACCGAAGCTTGTCTCGATGGACGTACGGCAGCGCGATGGCGACGGTGACAAACGGAAAGATCACCATCACCGAAAACAGCTCACGCAGCGCGTACACGTACGGCAGCGCGATGGAGCAAAATCCCAAGGCCATCGACAACGATGCGGCTTCGAGCTGTCGCGCCTTGAGCTGTCCCCAAGCCCGCACCATGAACACACCCATCAAGACCGTAGTCCACGCCATCCATTTGGGCGCGGGGTCGTCAAAGATGTAGCCAAACGCCAATCGAACGGGCGAAAATGCAGCCACAAGCACGCTCAGGACGATGTGAAACGAGCGCACACGTCGAAGCTGCGTCTGCAAATCTTCAGGGGAGTACACCAACTCTGCGTTGGCAAGTTCGGTGTTCGCGGTAGCCGCGTCTGGCTGAGCCCGTCCGGCAGAGTCTTCAGTCTTCACCCGCGGACGCTAACAAATCCCCTACGGAACAGCCATTTCAAACAACGGCCCCAGCTCGGCATGAAGGTGCGTGAGACGAAAAAACACCTCGCCATCGAGCACGGGATTCATCTCGTCACCGTCCAGACACTCAACGTCGATCTCGCGTGCGGGACCGTCAAACGCGTCAGGAAGCAGGTGTTGCACCCGCTGACCGCTCATCAGCTTGGACCACACCCTCGCGGCTTCAACCGCCGACACGCGCCCCGCATGGACGTGCAGTCGCTCATTGTTCGCAAGCGGAAATACCTTTAAAATTCCTGAGATACTGAGCGGCATCGCCGACGCCTGAAGGACCGTGTGCTCACGTACCGGTTGTCCCTCGTGATCGCACTGGACCTCGCCGTCAATCTTCACGTTGGCGTGGACGGGGCGCAAAAAATCGTGCTCGGCTTTCAACAAAAACTTCGGCTTGAGCGCTTCGAGCGGGCCACGGAGCAGACCCTTTCCGGCGGCCGCCCCAAACGCCGCGCCCATTAAGCCCGCAATGCGAGACGGGCTTTTTAGGCCAGAGCCCTCATGCAGGGGTCCGAAAAAGTTGGCCCCGTAGCCGCCGAATGCCGTGGCAAACGCGATGCGCTTAAACTCTGTCGGCGAGTCTCCGTACAAGATCTGCGTCCCCACACATTGCATCGTCCGCACCGGAACATACTTGGGCTCGCCCCCCTTCGCGATCGTCTGGACCAACCGCGCGAGGACCTCTTGCGGGTCTCGCTGCAGGCCAAGCCCTTGCGCAACAAAGTCCACCGAGCCTCCGCCCGTAGGAAGATAGCGCGCAATTTCTGTGGCTTTTTGCGGGCCAAAGTATCTCACCGCGCCGTTGATCATCCAGTGCAGTGCGCCATCACCGCCATCGGCCACCCAGTACTTGCGTCCCTCATCCGCGAACTGTTTAAGCGCCGGAACAATCGCGTCCGTGCTGTACGTCTCAACGACGCGCCCATAGGACCCGAGAATTTTTTCGAGCTTTCGCTTCAGCCCCGTCTGCCCTCGGTTGCGGCGAGAGAAGGGATTTATAACGACACCAATCAT
>JANNCG010001291.1:0-2465 GCA_031386385.1 Myxococcales bacterium | reverse complement strand
CACACTGAGACGTCTACGCCAATGGAGCAGGTGAGTCCCACCCCCGAGCAAATCATGCCCGCTGCGCAATCAGCGCCAGCCACACTGCCGAGCGCGTTGCAGGTACCTGGAGTACCGCCGTTGCCGTTGCCAACACAGTCTTGTCCCGCAGCGCAAACTGAGTCGTAGGTGCTGCAAGCGCCCATCGCCACTGCTCGCAAGCAGGTGCGTTGAGCGGCACCTGGAGGCGAGAAGCAATCAAGCCCGGCTCCACACGCAGGGGCCATCGCGTTGCACTGAGCGCCGACCACGGAGCCATTTGCGCGGCAAATTCCCTGAGGAAGTCCACGTTGAAGGGTCACGCATGTTGCAGTGGCCGCGCAGGTGTGAAACGGATCGCAAGGCATCCCGTTTGCTACCGGCGTCTGCACGCAGAAGTTGTTCACGTCGCAGCTCAAGCCAGCACCCATGCACACTCCACCCATCGCACAGGCTGTCCCAGCGACGCTGCCATCTGCGCGACAGGTGCCCATTGGCGAGGAGATCGATGCGCCGACGCAGGTTGCGCCGGTATCGCATGCGTTGGCCAATCGACGTGTGTCGCAGGGTCCACCAGCGGCCACAACGGGCAACTCTTGCACTGTGAGATCAAACGTCCCGCGCTCGCTCAGCATGTTGCGCGCGCCCTGAACGGGAACGAATCCGCCAACGCCGATGTAAATAGTCGAGCCACGGGTGACCTTACGAAACGTGACACTTGTTGAACTCGTTCGGCGGTCGTCGCCGTCAAACTCAAGGTCGTCGTCGTTGCATCCGAGAACCACACGGTCAAGTCCCACTTGCGGACAACTACTTGTGAGCATGATGGTTGTGTCGAAGCTGGGCGTGGTCATCGCGTTGCTTGTCGATACGCGGATGACTGAGTCGGCGATCGCGGTGTAAATGAAAACGCGCTGGTAAGCGGTTTGAAAAGCACACCCTTGAAGCATCCGAATGTTTGCATTCGTCTGCAGCCCCACGTTGAAGCTCATGTTCGCGCTCAAGTTGTCGCCAACATAGCGAAGTGTGTCGCCCATTTGCATGCCAAGCATATTCAGGTTTTCAACCGGCACGCGCTGGCACAAGGGCAGACCACTATCTGCCGCGTCGGCTCCAGGCACAAAAGAGTCGACCAGCACACCGCCGTCCGTTTCGCCATCGGCGCCAACCACGCCTGTATCGCCAACAATCACACCGGTATCGCCAACAACAACGCCTGTATCGCCAATAACAACGCCCATATCGCCAACATTCACGCCGGTATCGCGAACAAACGCGCCCATATCGCCAACAACCACGCTGGCGTCACCGACGATTCCGCTGTCTTGGACTCCATTCGCGGGCGAACAATTGACGGAGAAACCAGAGCAGGCGACGAGTGCCAAAAAAAAGCGCGGTGTTTTATGGGTAAATGACACGATTTTATCCTTCGGATTGCATCGATAAGTTTCGCACACAGTCGTGAAACATGCGAACAAGATCCCGCGATGTTGGGCCCATGTCACAACTGTCGCAGTTGAAGTGAAAGATGAATTTCTCCCCAATATTTTCTGCTCTCGCGCACCGCGAAAACAACCCAAGCTTTGTCGCCGATGTCACCCATCGCAGGGCTTTTCGCGCATTTAATGGTTTTACTGAGGGCAATCCAGACTGGGTGCTCGAGGTCTACGGCCACACGTTGGTGCTTCACGATTACAGAAAGCAGCGCACCGACAACACCGCGCACGCGCTGATTGTGGACGCCGTCGTGAGCCGGTGGTCGTGGCTCACGTGCGCCATTGTGAAACAGCGGTTCAGCACCGACGCAACTGAGCGCAACGGGCTGGTGTTTCTCGGAAGCGAAGCCGATCTCACGACGAGCATTGTGGAGGACAAAGTCCAGTACGCGGTACAGCTCACCCTCAACCGCGACTGCAGCTTTTATCTCGACACGCGTGTGGTGCGCGAGTGGCTGCGCGCCAATAGCAACGGCTGCGCGGTCCTCAATTTTTTCGCGTACACCGGGTCTCTCGGGATCGCGGCCCTCGCCGGCGGCGCGCGGGATGTGACTCAGGTCGATCGCAACGAGCGGTTTCTCGCGATCGCCAAGCGCTCAGTGAGCTTGAACAAATTTGCCAAGACGCAAAATCACCGCAATTATCCAGTTGAATTCTTCTCCGCTGTGTCAAAACTCAAGCAGCGAGCGCAGCAAGACCCCCCGATGCTCTTTGATCGCGTTGTGCTCGATCCGCCGTTTCAGACGGATTCAAGCCAAGGCAAGGTCGACACAGAGCTGGACACCGTGCGACTGATCAACAAGGTGCGTCCCTTGCTCGCTGACAACGGGATGATCGTGTTTGTCAACAACGCGCTTTATCTCTCGGGCGCGCAGTTTAACACGGCGATCGAAGAGGTCTGCAAAGGCGACTACGTCACGCGCGAGAAGATCCTCGACGTGGACAACGAAT
>JANNCG010001259.1:0-5692 GCA_031386385.1 Myxococcales bacterium | reverse complement strand
TGCGGGAAGCCGATGCGGGCATGCGATGCGGCGATCCGGAAGTCGCATGCGATCGCGAGCTCGGCTCCTCCTCCAAGCGCATCACCGTTGAGCGTAGGTCCCGCAGTTGGGCCCATCGGCCCACCCCACTTAATCATCACGTACCCAGGTCCGGAGCCGTTGCTCGTTCCTGGAATCGACTGCGTGGCACCGAGTGCGATATCAGCGAGGCCATCCCCGTCAAGATCCAGCGCTCCACCGTAGCTTGAGTCCACTGGAGCGTCTAAAAACGGAACGAAAAATTGCCACGTGTTTGAGTACGGTCCCACCGGCACGTTGTTGAACATGGTTCGCGCACGCCACCAATGCCAACCAGGCGTCAGTGCTGCGCCCGGTCGTCCACTTGAGCCGGCGAAAAGATGTTGCTCAATCACGTCACAAGCACGTGTTGTGCACAGCTCATAGTCCACTCGCGTGAAGCCCGGTGCCGGGATCGCCCCGAGTGTTGGTCGACGCGTGGTAGTGCTCGCTCCGCTCATAGGCGCCATGAGTCTCGGCGGGGTCATCGGCGTCGGGGCGTCCGATAGCATTGGAATGTCCGTCAACGTATCGCCGGGTACATCACGGGGCGCATCCGTGGCTCGATCCGAAGGCACATCCCTGAGCGTGTCGCGCGGAACGTCCGAATTAATCCTACCCGTTGTCACATCCACAGTCCGTGCTGTGGCGTCAAAGCTCACCCCCGCGTCCGGCGGTCTCACCGCGACTGCGACCTGAACGCACTCACCAAGATCACCGCACGTCGCGCCCTGCTCACGACAACGCACGCTCACCGTGCACTGCTCATCGGTAACACTGGTGCACTCCGTGGCGCGATCGGCGCAGCGAAGGGCGAGAAACACGCGCACCGTTCCGCGCTGGCCGCGCACAAACGGAAAGCTCACCACCCGGTCCAACTCAATACTCGGAGCCGCTCCCCGCGCGGGCAGTGACGCGCGTATCCACGCAGTGACTGAGTCTGTCTGGCCGACTTGCCGGGGGACGACTCCAACGCTACCCGGGAGCGACAGAGAGCCCCCTCCGTTCTCATCGCGCGACAGGGCGATTTCGCGTGCTCCCTGCGCAGCGACGTTGAGCTCAGTGGGCTCAACGACACCAGCCATCAGGGCAATCTTCACGCTCATCGCGCGATCGGTGGGCGCATCGCTGTCGAGCACAAGCTCAATCTGCGTGCTGGGGCTCACGCAGCTGCTCGCAATCCAGAGCAGACCTGCGAGCCCATGCGATGGGCGCAACACAACCGGGATAGCCCGCGTGAGCCATGAGTGAGATGACAGAATCAAGAGGATCAAGGCCATCGTACCGTTGGTAGGGCGCCGAGCGCAATAAACCCAAGTCCAACAACACAAGCGCACAAATGCAAAACGCCCCGCGACCACCAAAGTGGGCCAGAGCGTTGTTCTGATCTTAAGCGCCGAAAACTCGGCGGACTGATCAGGCCTTTCCGTAGACCAAGAACGCGATCACGAATGCGTACAGCACCAGCGACTCAATCAGCGCGAGACCAAGAATCATCGGCGTACCGAGCTTGCTTGCTGCTGCTGGGTTGCGAGCGATGCCTTCGAGAGCGGCTGCTGCCACGCGACCTTGGCCGAGTGATCCACCAAATGCAGCGATCCCGATTGCAAGACCAGCGGCAACGAATGCGTAGCCAGACTTGTCAAAAGCGTTGCTGCCGGCTGCGGCTCCTGCATCTTGAGCGAGAGCTGCGAGGCTGTAGAAAGTTACGAGCGCGGCGCTCGACATACCGAGCATGTACTTATTCATCAGAGATTCTCCTTCGGAGGGATAACGAGTAGGGGTCAGTGATAGAGCCCTTTAGTGCTTTCGTGCGGGGCTTCTACACCATTCGCAGTGAAAGACAAAGGGGACTTTCGGGGTTTTGTGGCAGTTTTTAAAAAATCGTGTCTGTGAGCAAATTATGCGGCGACCGGAGCGGCGTGGCCGTGGTCGTCGTGGGCCTTGTCATGGTCATGGCCATGGCCAGCCTCGGCAGCATGGTCGTCGTGGTGCTCAATCGCCATCTGGATGTACACCGTGGCGAGCAGGCAAAACACGTAGGTCTGCACGGTCACAACCAACACACCCATCAGCATGATGGGCACCGGAAGGACCAGCGCGACCAACACGGTAAACACGCTCACAACCAAGTGATCGACAAACATGTTGACCATCAAACGAATCGCCAAGGTGATCGGCCGAGCGATGTGCGAGATGATCTCAAGGGGCAAAAGGAGCCATGAGAGCGCGAGGACGGGTCCGAGAAAGTGCTTCAGGTACGCCACTCCGCCGCGCTTCAGTCCGTACAAGTGCGTTGTGAAAAAGATCACCAATCCGCACGCAAATGTCACGTTGAAGTTGGACGTAGGGGGCGCAAAGCCCGGGAGCAAGCCCATCGCGTTGGAGAAGAAAATAAAGATCGCGCAGGTGCCAATGATGGGCAAAAAGTGCTTGGCGTCTTTGGGTCCGAGCGCGTCGTTGAGCAGGCCATAAAACACGTTGACGAAGTTTTCGGTAAACGACGACACGGTCAGCTCGCCCTCAGGCAAGATGGCCTTCTCGGTCTGCGCAACACGGCCCTTGGTGACTACGGCAAACATCAAGATCACGACAATCGCAAGCACCGCGAGCAGTGAATACTCAAGCGTGATGGGCGTGTGTGGGTGGTTGAGGATCGACTCGCTCGTGTGGGACATGGAGCGGTTCATCCCTGAAGAATCCAGCGCATGTTCGAGCGACCGGAGGCCTGGGAGCGTGAGCAGATAGCTAAACCAAGAGGTATGATCAGGCATGGGACTAGACTGTGGGAGAGAGAGGTAAGGGGCTAGGACTTCACTTCAGAGTCGGGCTCTGCAGCAGTCGATTCGCTTGCAGTTAAACTAGGGTCTACGTTGGGGGGTTGAAAGAGACCAACCACCACAATCGCAGCGATGAGTGCTGATACACCAGCCATGAGCGCACCGCCACGGACAATTTCGTAGCGGATGAGTAGACCGATAATGGTGACCAGGGCGGCGAATTTGACGCTTAAAAACAGCGCGGCCCTCGATTTTGTGGGGTTTTTGTCGTCCAGAAGGGCAGCCACGAGCTGGGCCAAGAGCGCAAAGTTTGCCGCCGCGAGGGCTGAGCCGACGAGGCTTGAGATCGCAGAGGGGGGTCCAAAATAAAATCCCGCCACGAGGGCAGAGATGATCGAAAAGAGCGTACCTAGCTTGAGGACGCGAACGATCAGAGGGCGAGCGGCGTTCATACAGGGGGGTCTCCAGCGAGCTCTCGAATGGATTGGGCTTCAGCTGTGGCTGCGGACTTTGCATCCACGAGCTTCGCGTTTTGTGCGGCCTCTGAAGCTTCGAGAAGCTCTTCTTTTTCAGCGCGGGCCTGTGCGCGTTTCATAAACCTCAGCAGTGAGCGAAAGCCTGCGATAGAGCCCAAAATGATCCCCACAAGCGCGAGCGCGGGCGCGGAGTGAAACTTCTTGTCCAGCCAAAGCCCCGCGGACATCCCCAACACCACAGACACAACGAGCTCAATCCCAATTGAGATGGCACCTGCGTCGCGTAGCGGAATTTTGATCACTGAGATTTCTGCGGGGATGTAGCACCAGAATGCGAAATGGGTCAAGGTGGCCGCAGTCAAGTGAGCTGGTGGCGTTTGTGGCCGAGTGTCGGCCACATGTGGCTGAGCCTCACGCGTTCGATCACAAGCGCAGCGAACGACGGGTGCCCACCCCGCGATGCAGGTGATGACGATTGCTCGCAATCGAGTACCCGAAGCGCTCCATCTGGGTTGGGCCCGCGAGAAGGATCGCGCGTGCCGTGACTCCCATGAGCCCACCGTGATACACCGAGACGGCCCCAGCGTTCATCCGGCCCATAACATCTGCAAGATACGCTCCGACGATCAGGTCCGGGTAGCCATCTGAGTTAATGTCCCCGGCGTTTGCGAGGGCTTGACCGAAGTTGTCCGCGTTGGCGGTGCCTTCAAGCAAGATCGTGGGTAAGTTATTGAGGCCCATCACACTGCCGTGAAAGATCGCGACGGTCCCGGCGTTCATCAGGGCTGCGGGGTTTGCGTTGGGTGCAGAGATCGCCAGGTCCGCAAAACCGTCGTTGTTATAGTCCCCAGCGCCGAAGGCATACCCGAAGCTGTCGCCCGCGGCGATCGACTCGATCACGCGCACTGGCATCGGGTTGAGTCCTCCCGCACTGCCGGCAAAAAGCGTCACCGCACCGCCGTTCATTCGCCCAGCAAAGTCCGCGTTGGGTGCCCCGACCGCGAGGTCCCCAAAGCCATCGCCGTTGAAATCTCCTGCACTTGCGACTGCGAATCCAAAATTATCAACAGGCAACACACCTGCAATCATATTGAAAGTTGGCACCACAAGCCCCATTGCGGAGCCTAAATAAACGGACACGGTTCCGGCATCGAGACGCCCCATCGGGTCCGCGAGCGGTGCACCCACGACGAGGTCGTCAAAGCCATCGCCGTTGAAGTCCCCGCCACCAGCGACCTGAAGACCAAACTGATCGTTGTTCGCGGCGCCGGCGAAGAGTTGTGAGGGGAGGTCTGCGATGCCTGCGGCAGAGCCGAAAAATACCGAGGCTGTCCCTGCGGCGTTGCGACCCATGGGGTCTGCGCTGGGTGCGCCGACGACAACGTCTGCGTAGCCGTCGCGATTGACATCGCCGAGTCCTGCGGTTGAAGCGCCGAGAAAATCATCCACAGTGCTCCCCTGCAAAACGCGGCCGCGGACAGCGTTGATCCCGCCGACTCCGCCGTAAAAGATTGTCGCCGTCCCACTGTTGCTGCGGCCCATTCCGTCCGCAAAGGGAGCCCCGACGATCAGATCGCCATAGCCATCTCCGTTCACGTCCCCTGCGTTAGCGAGGTTGCTTCCGAAGCCGTCGCCCGCGGCGGCGCCGTCAAGGACGTTCGTGGGTACCGCCAAAACGCCAGCCGCGGTCCCGTGAAAGATGCTGACGGTGCCACCAAGAGGTCTCAGCGGAGGACTCGCCAGGGGGCTGCCCACGGCCACGTCGTCGTAGCCGTCGGAGTTGATGTCTAAGTGTGGGTGTGCGCTCGATTCAGAGTTGGCCAGGCCTGCCCCACTCGGAGTGTGAAACAGCCATGTTGGACTCTGACGGGTGTGCACTGCGGCGCCTATCGTCGCTTGCAGCCGCCAATACACAACGGTACTTGCGGGCAGTGCGCCAACGGGACGTGCAGAAGTGCCCAATGCTGTCACCGTTTCATGGATTGTACCGCAGCCGCGATCGCGACAGAGCGTGAGGCGAGCGCCGTCGAATCCAGCAGGGAGTTCCCAGCGAAAAGTAGGACGACGGCTGAGCGTGTCTCCCAGGGATATCGGCGCGATCGCTCGAGGAATCGCAGCGTCCGAGACACAACGCCCCGCGAGGAGCTGAAACCCCGCATCGCAAGCGTACGTGCAGCCGCCCGTCAGACACAAGGGGGATCCGTTAGGAGTTGTATTGCAAATCATCCCGCATGCCCCGCAGTGCTGGATCGATGTCTGTGTGTCAACACATACGCCACCACAGCGGTCGGTCGTGGGCGCGACGCTCGTGTTGGGGACATCCGACACCACATCGACCCTTCCGCTAACGACATCCACCGGCTCCGGGGCTGGCACGTC
>JANNCG010001242.1:0-1810 GCA_031386385.1 Myxococcales bacterium | reverse complement strand
CAGCGTTGAGATCGCCAACCGTTGTGCCCGAATACCCAAACAACGCGTCGGCGTTTGTTCCTTCAAGCACCCGGATGGGGACAAGTGAGACACCCCCAGCGGTGCCGTGAAAGATGCTCACCCTGCCGACGTCCGAACCAGCCATCGTATCGGCATGAGGTGCCCCGACGATGAGATCTCCGAATCCGTCTCCGTTGACATCTCCTGCGCTCGCGACGAAGGTGCCGAAGTGATCATTGGGCGCAGCGCCACTGATCGTCTGCATCCCCACGTTAGAGAGACCGCCGGCTCGGCCATAGTAGACCACCACACGACCTGCCTGAGCACGCCCAAGTGGATTTGCGTTTGGACCAGACACGGCCATGTCGTCAAATCCGTCTCCGTTAAAATCTAAGTGCGGATGAAAGCTTGTATCGACATCCGTCGACACGTTGGTCGCCGGAACATGAATCAACCACACGGGGCTGTACACCAACGACGTCCCGGCGCCGATCGTCCCGCGAAGTCTCCAAAATAGCACACGACGCGCGGGTAGATCCATCGTCGGACGGGCAGAGGCACCCAGTGTGCGGACGGACTCAAGGATCATCGCGCACGCGCGATCAGCGCAAAGATCCAGCACCGCCCCGTCAAATCCGGCTGGTAATTCCCAGCGAAATGTTGGTCGCCTGCGCGTCACGTTGCCTAGGGACAGCGGGGCGATTTGTCGAAGCGGTCCCGTGTCTAAAACACACTGAGTGCCCACCAACTGAAAGCCCATGTTGCACGTGAGCGTACACATGCCACCGAGACACAGCGGTGCACCATTGGCCCCAGCAGGACATGCGTTGTTGCACGCGCCACAGTGCGCGAGCGAGGACGAAGTGCTCACGCACATCCCCCCGCACAGGGTCGGAGTTGGCGCCATACACGTACCCTGGACATCGACACCGCCGTCCGTCGTACCGTCCAGCGACACATCCGCTATCGGGCTATCCATCACGACATCCTGACGACCACTGTTTGCATCCGCGGGACTCGTCGCGCAGCCGTCTTCCGCTCCACCGTCTGCCATCGGACAGGAGGTCGGAAGCTCGAGCGAGACGCACTCTCCAAGGTCTCCACAAGTGGCGTTTTGCTCGCGGCACCGGACGCTCACAGTACAACGATCGGGTCCTACCGAATGGCATCCCACTGAGGGGTCGCCGCAGCGAATGGGCAAAAACACGCGCGCGGTGCCGGATCGACCTCGGACAAACGACAGCTGCGCTGCGCGATCAAGCCGAATCTCGGGCGACGTGGCGGTGGCTGCGATGGTGGCTCTAAGCCAAACCGTGACGCGGTTGTTCTGCGGATTTGCTGGTGGAAGCACGCCGATTGAGCCACCGCCGGTGAAGGTTCCGCCGGCGTTGCTGTTGCGAACAAGGCGGAGAGACCCCGTCGAGACTCCACTCGCACGGGTGTCTAAATCGAGCGGCGCGACAGAGCCCAAAAACGAAAACACCTCCAACGTCATCACGCGCTCAACAGGCGCGTCGGTGTCCATAATGAGCAGAATTTGAGTGGCCGGTGTGCGGCAGCCTAGCAGCCACGTCAGCGCGGTGATTGCCGCCAATAACCTAAGCCGCTGCAAAAACAAGCGAGACTTCGTGCGGGGCGTTTTCACTGAGGCAAAGTGTGTCGATGTCCTGCACAAACGCAAGCCATTTTATTGCGCATCGGGATTGCGCACCGAACGGACCTCCGTGGGTTGTGCGCGCCCTTCAATGCCCTTCGACGCTACTCACACGCCACTCGCGCATTCTGGGCTAGTGTTGCGGATTGATTGCGG
>JANNCG010001241.1:0-15192 GCA_031386385.1 Myxococcales bacterium | reverse complement strand
CTCCCACCACGCGGCCATGTCCGCCGCACAGGTTCGCCACGAAGCAGAGCGATTTATCAGTGAGCGGGCACGTTCGCGTGCTCCAGGGATTCAATGGGCCGCGGCACGTGCGCACGCCAATTCGAGCACTCCATGGTGGCTTGATACCACCACTAGCAGTCGTCCTCTGGCGACGACAAATCAGTAAAATGAACTCTGATTCATCTCCCCAAATTGTCGTAGTTGGCAGCGACGTAGCCGCCACGGCGATCGCACAAGCTGCAATTGCCAACGGATTATCCGTACTTTCACTCAGCTCTACCCGTGCACCGCTCGGACTTGCTGGGGGATACATCGGTGAATCGCTACAAACTCTACCTGATTGGATGCAAGCGCCGCCTTTGATCAGTGGCAACTCAATGAGCGTTATCTCTACGGCGGGCACCCTCCACCGACCATCGGTGAAGCTCCGATCTTTGCTGGATCTTAGTTCGATCGCAAACAAGAGTGTCGCCGTCGTCGCGCTCTCCGTGGGTGCTGAGTGGGACGCACAGTTTCTCTGCAACGCACTCCATGAAGCAACGTTTACCAACGCACAGGTCTTAACCATTGCCGCAGAGGTTGAGTCCACCACTTCGTTGTTAGAATTTGCGCGATGGGCGGACCGGGAGGGCAGCGTCGATATCATCGCGGGAGCGCTTATGAACGGCGGACACCCATTCGATGTGTATTTGTTTCCACCAGTGCTTGGCCTAGCCAAATTAGATATTGCACAGAAGCTTGCCGCTCGCTTAGGCGCTATCGTTGGTGAATGTTCAGGAGCGCCTGACTCACCTGCAACGCAGCGTTTGGCGAGTGTGTTTGGGCAGTGGTTGGCACCCATGGCAACCGTGTTAGAGTCGTCTCCCAAGGTCCTGACAGATCCTCGCCTCATGGTCACCGCAGGCACTGGGACTTGGTATCCACTGGCAGTGGTCCTCGCGACCGGAAGTCTCCTTGATGGTGGTATTGAGTTCGACCGTGCTTTTGTCGAGCCAGTGACCGAAGCCCCCGTCTTTGAGACACTAGCCAATGGAACCCAGATCTTAGTGAGCGGTAGTGCCGAGCGAGGCATGGATCCATCCCCCTTGTTCGCCCCCTCGTTTGATGGCTCAATTCGTGCGGGAAATATCGGAGTCTCGATCAGCGACGACGGGCACATTTTGTCCCAAGACAACCGCACCGCTCTGCATGATGGGCTGTACGCTGTCGGCTCAGTGGTGTCCTCACGACGCGACGGATTTCGTCGAGGTAGTGGAGCCGAGTTAGCCATTGCGATCCGCGTCGCAGAGCGCTTGGCTCGTCGCGTGAAAGAGCTGTCCGCAGGCTCTTCTGCTGCACGTTGAGCTTGCGAAAAATGGCTCCATACCTCAGGTCTGGATCGCTTCGTTAACCACTGGTTTTTCCGCCAGACAACAGAGAGAATCCAGCGTTCAACGGAGTGGGGCGCGCCGAAGCGTGCACAGAAATCGAGGATCGTCCTGATCATTGCTCCCACCATGCGTTGAGATAATCTTCTCGCAACAACAGCTCATCACACCCCTCTGTGAGGACCTGAAACTCCCACGCCGCCTGATCGCGCAATGTCGGAGCTATCTCATGCATTGCTAAGTGAAGTCCGGTCACTCTCACCTCTCCAGAGCCATGACGCCATCGGATCGCATACCCCGAGACAGTTGCGCCGTCGGACCAGCGGTCCAAAAACCTCGCGAGACTCTCCGTGTATGGCGCGCTGTCTGTGACTCGCGCGCTCCCCGAGAGATAGCCTTCGTTCATCAACGCACGTAGCGCTGTTGCCTGGACGCTCGAGAAAATCTTTCCGGCTCCGACGTAGCGGTTTTGCGTACAACGTAAAAGCTCGTCCCGCCGAAAGACGCTCTTTGGTCGAGTCCCTTGATTGAATTGCTTGATTGGTTCTGGTCGAGATTGCATCGAAGGAGCTACCATCACAAATGGTGCCAACATCCCCGCCGAGTGATTTCAAGCACTTACCGTCATGCCCCTGGCGGTCACCCTGGCGGTTACCCGGGCGGCCGCCATGGCGCTCCATGGCGGTCCCTGACACAATGAAAAAAACCGCCGCTCTGTTACCATCTCACCCTCAAAACCGCTTCGCAGGCTTTAGGCGATACAGACAAGCACCATGACTGACGATGTCGAACGACTCCTACGAGCTGCAAATGCTCGCGTTGGGCTCTTGCTGTCCGAGAAGTATCGACTCGATTCTTTGCTCGGTTTTGGTGGAACAGCCGCGGTTTATCTCGCCAGCAACACCACCGTTCGTCGTCAGTGCGCAGTGAAGATACTGCACGTTGAGCATCGGCATGAGCCAGAACTCGTCGAGCGATTTCGACGAGAAGCTTTTGCCGCCAATCGAGTGTGTGTCGACGGACAACCGCACCCCAACGTTGTGGACATCATCGATGCGGGCGAGAGCGACGGTCACCTCTATCTTGTACAAGAACTGCTGAAGGGAGAAAATCTCACCGAATATCTCGCAAAGATGCCGGATCGGCGTCTGGCACCCGATGTCGCAGTCCTGTTGATGCAGCCTATCGTGCATGCCATCGCGACGGCCCACAGCGCAGGCGTTGTGCATCGTGATCTGAAGCCAGACAACGTGTTTCTCGTGGATCGTTCTGCCCTTGGTCGTCCACCGATGCCAAAAATTCTCGACTTCGGAATTGCACAGCTCCGCGACGCCCGCATGACCGTTAAGGACCGAATGCACGGGACGCCCTGCTACATGGCGCCAGAGGCGTTCTCGGACCCAACGTCTGTTGATACACGCGCGGATATCTGGGCAATCGGCCTCATTTTGTACGAAATGATCGCGGGACTAAACCCATTTGAACGCCCGGATCTGACGTGGCTCGCAGAGATCAACGCAGTTCAAGAACAAGATCCTCCTCGACCCGCCGTCACAGAACTCTCAGCGCCAATTGCTGCGCTCATGCGACGATGCCTTCGAAAGGATCGATCGTTTCGTTTTGCCGAAGCCTCTGATCTGTTGCGCGCAATGAATACAGCGCTTGATCCGGATTTCACCTACGAAGTAGCCACTGGAACCAGCGCAGAGTTGGTTTGCGAAGCGGTTCGCGACTCAGGTCTCAATTGCAACGGGCTCGCGTTCACCGGTCCGTGGACTGGAATCGGCGAGATGCTTGCCATTATGGATCTCGCTGAATTTGCGCCGCTAAGGTCACTGACGTTTGCGGACACTCCCCGAGAGGCTGCTGCAAAATCTACTGGAAAACCTATGGTAAAAAACGTAGGTGCCAACGAACTCGCAGGCGCTATCGCGACGGCGCAAAACTGTTATTCACTGGTCCATCTCGAGATTTCTGGTGGCAGCTTGACCGTCGCCGGAGTCGCGGCAATCACTGCAACCGTAGGATTGAATGCACTTCAGTCCCTATCGTTTTCAAAAAATCGAATTGGCGATCTTGGGGCGGTGACCCTGGCTGACGCGCCCCACTTATCGTGGCTGCAATCACTCGATTTATCGATGAATAACATTGGTGATGAGGGCGTGATCGCGATCGCAAACGGAACACTCACCGGCCTCACGGCACTTGATCTTTCGCACAACCGAATCACCGATCATGGCGCGCGAGCGATCGCTGACAGCACGGTGTTGTCTCAGTTGGTCTCCGTCAATTTGGACGGAAACCTACTATCCCCCGCGATGATCGATGAGCTTCGCGGCCGCACCGACAAGATGTTTTTGCTTTGAGAATTTACGGTCCAACGGCGACGATGAATCCGTCACTGCCGCCAGCACCTTCGACGAAGCCAAGTCCCAGATTTCCGCCAAGCGTGAAGTTGCCACCCCAATAGGATGTTCCGTCTGGAGCGACCGCGACCGTGCTCCCGGTGTCATTGCGGACGCCTTGAACAGTGGGGACACTTCGAGGACGCCAGTTGGCATCAAAGCCCACAAGAAATGCGTCTGCGCTGAGAAAATACGTATCAATTGGACCAAGTCCAAAATCCGCGCCGTCACGTATTGAGCCAGTGATCAGCCATCGCCCATCCCGACCTCGCGCAATGGCATAACCCGTGTCGTCGTTAAGGCTACCCCAAATACGCGGTTCGCCCGCAAGGCCATCCCCAGACAACGGAACCGCAATCACATCACTTCCACGCGCGGCGATCGTTCGCCCCAATGGATACTGTGCGGTGCCTCTAAAAAACCCAGTCGCGACCACACCGCCGCTTCCATCCAAGACAAGTCCTTGGACCGCATCGCCTTGAGCACCGCCAAATCGCTCTGCCCACAGCGGGGTTCCCACGCTGTCGGTCGCAGCCACAAAGCCGTCGCTCTCTCCGGCAGAGGTCAGTCGTGAGCGCCCCCACGAAAATGCGCTCTCAACACCACCACCAACAAACACGCGACCGGTGTTATCAAGCAAAACACCATACGCATGATCGTCGTTGCTCCCACCAAAACCGCGTGACCAAATGGGGCGCAGCGTGTTTGGTTCAAGCGATACCAGCAAGACGTCATCACGCCCTGAAGAGACCAACCGCGTCCCACCCACCGTGATCTCTTCAGAAAACCACCCCGCAGCAACCAAGCGTCCATCGAGAAAAGACACGCTCGAGAGCACCTCAAAGCCCAATCCGCCGACGGACAAAAATCCGCGTTCCATACCCGTCGCTTGATCGAGTGCAAGCGCGAATCCGTCTAGTTGCCCAGGCCCTGCGACAACGCCCTGAGAGGCACTTACAAACTCGCCTGCATAATATCCAACCACGTAGACGAGCCCATTGGCTCCCACCGCGATGCCCTGTGCTTGGTCTGCACCTCGGCCACCAAATCCCTGAATCCATCGCAAAGTCCCTGCCGGGGTAAAGCTTGCAACAAACACATCCGTTCGTCCCCGCGGCATCAGCACCCGTCCGCTGACCGTAAGCGGCCCATCAAAGCTCCCAGCTACATAGACGTTGTTGGCGCCATCAAGGCCAATCCCTTTGACGTTATCTTCACCGACGGTACCAAAAGCGACCGCCCACCGAGGACGAAGCGCGTCTTCGCGACACACCCCATTTGCACAAATTCCTGACGGACAACGCAACCGGCAGCGTCCACAGTTTGCAGGATCTGTTAGCGAATTTACACACAACTGATCACATCGCGTCATCCCATCGCCGGCACATGGGACCTCTCCACACACGCCCAACGAGCAGCGCTGGCTCGGCGTGCAGCTTCGGACACACGAGCCACAGTGCCGCGGATCAAAGCGCAAATCTGTACAGTCAGCCCCACACTGCATCAACCCATCACGACACATAGACATCACGCACGTCCCAGCAACGCAAGCCTGCCCCACACCACACGCACGATCGCAACGGCCACAAAACCGCGCGTCGACCTGCAGATCCGTGCACTCTGCACCGCATCGCGAAAATCCCGCAACACACATATCCGCCGAACAACGCCCCGCCACACAAGCGAAGCCTCGATCACAGGGCTGATTGCAGCCTCCACAATTGTCGGGGCTCGTCATGGGGTTTGAGCACTCGCCTCCACAGCGAAGCTCACCCGCAGCACAATTGCCGTCATCACAGTGTCCGTTGACACACTGAACGGCAAAGGGACAGCTCGTGCCGCAACCGCCACAGTTGGTTCTGTCATTGCTCAGGTCGACGCAGATGTCCTCGCACAGTGACCCGCCAGGCGGACAAGGCCCCTGGTCGAGAATCACGCCCACATCGCGGACGCCGCCGTCGTATCGAACAGATCGCGTGTCACACGCGCCAAGACTCAACGCCATCAGCGCTGCGCTCAAAATGGAGAATGTTGGCGCGAAGTGTTGGCTCAAACTGCGGACCGCTCGAACTCTCGAATACTCTTGCTGGGGCGACATGCTCGGTCATTCCTGGGTAAAATCTAGTGCTTCCGTACTACACCATGCAAAGAGTACACCCCGCTCAGTTAGTTCAATTCAAAGCGC
Organism: Myxococcales bacterium; assembly: GCA_031386385.1. Classification (GTDB taxonomy): domain Bacteria; phylum Myxococcota_A; class Polyangia; order Polyangiales; genus JANNCG01. The sequence continues at coordinate 9,214 of JANNCG010001241.1, read as the reverse complement.
TTTTCGTACAATCCCCTCCCTAAACACACGCACGCACGTCAAATCCCGCACAGCGTCGCGCAACTCTCGCGCGGAGGCTTACATACCCCAGCGGTTCTGAGGGCGAATGCACGCGGACAGATCTCCGGGGCGACCACAACGAGTAAAGCGACATCCGCCAGCAGTCGTCTCGATTCGGCCAACGAGCCACATGTCACTGTCTTGTGACTGGCCTCTGTCCGTCAGGCGTACCGGTTCACTCTCAAACACAACGGCACCTCCACAGTACACACGTGTGATCACGTTCGTCGTCATCAATCCAGGGAGGCTATAAGCGTGAACGCCGACGTCCAATTGGAGGCCGGGCTCAGCTCTTACGATGTTGATATTTTCGGGACCCGGCAAGTCCGACGTGTGATCGACGTCAAGCTGGGGATTGTTTGTGGTCCCAGCCGGATCCCATTCAATCGCCATGGGGTTCATACACACCATGCCAGGCTCGCCACAGCGACAGTTGGCGTAGTAGCAATCGCCACCCATCCCAGCGGCATCTGCCCAACGTCCTCGCGCGATCACTGAGTTTGCAAGGTGGAGGTCGATATCACCACACGAGTTGCCCATGGGACGATCGGGGTTGCAGTTGGGGGTGGCGCGATCAAGGTTCCACACGATCTCGACACGGATCGCTTCTTCGCTCGAAGACAACGCGCGAGTCGTGCAAAATGCCGTGTTTCCCCTGTCGTTGGTGGCCGTGAACCGGTAGGTCCAGTTGCCCGCGACATCAAAGGTAAAGCTCGTCCCCAGAGTGTTGCTTGAGGTCAACCGCGCGGTGCTCGTAATAGGCGCCATGACGATCTCCCAACGATACGTCAGCGGACGCATGGTCCTAGATTCTGCACGTCCGTTCAACATAATGGTCGAGAACGGTCGTGAAGTCGCGTCCGTCGGGCACGTCACAAGCACGTCGGGATCTGCATGAACACTGGTCACGCACGATGCGGTCAATCCAGACGCATCCCGTGCCACAAGGCGTAGCCGCCAATCACCGAGAGAATCCAACAAAAGGCGCGCGTCTGTGCTGTCGGGTGGCGTTGCATCCGTACGCGATGTGGCCGGTCGCATCACAGTCTCCCAACGCACGGTCACCGCGCGTCCCAAGCGTGAGCGAGCCCTCGCGGTGAGCATGACAGTCGAGCCTTGAAAATTGCTCTGATCATTGGGGCAGAGCAAATCAATCGCGCTCTCAACATCTGCTCGGGTCTCACACGATGCGCTGTTGCCAAGATCGTCGCGTGCAGTCAGCCGAAAGCGATACTCGCCGCCCACATCAAACATGATCGATGAAGTACTATTCATGGGATTTTGCAGCATCGTTGCAGATCCCATCGGTTGGCTCACAATCTCCCACTGATACGTTAGGGGTCGCCCAACATTCGAGCGCCCAGTGCCATCAAGTGACACCGTCAGAGATTGTGTCGATCGAAGCGGGGCCGGACACGCAACATCCACCGTCGCACGAACATCAACTTCTACCTGGTCGCGCGACATCACATCGAAGCGTCCAACATCCATGATCACGTTTGGCACATCGGCCAACGGCAGCGTGGGCGGAGCATACTTGTCACGCAGCGCCGAACGAGAACCACAAGCGCTCAGCACAAGAAGCAGCGCAAAACGAACAATCCACAACCAAGCAAGAGACTGTCTCATCCCTTGGGTTTCGCACATTCTGGCGATTTTTCAAATATCCCCTCGGACAGATGTTTGACTTCACCCGAGCTCGAGAAGCTCTGCGGTCATGTCTTTGGCTCCAATGACTGCATAGTCTGAGCGACAGTTGTTAAACACCGCATGAACCACCTCGGCGTGGTGCGAGACCTCTTTGATGGCGCTTGCCCAGGGACGAAGCTCTTCACGCGTGTAGAGGTAGTTGAACTTTTCTTGTACAGAGACAGAACGGTTCCAAACATCGGCTTTTCGGCCGTGAAAACGCACGACTGCGAGTCGAGAGTCCGCCACACCGACGTGTGAAGGCATGCTGTTGGAGAAGCCCTGCGGCTCATCAACACAGACGTATGTTGCCTTGAGTTCACGCAGCCAACGCAAAACGCGCTCAAATCGCGGAGTTTCTCCCCACGACCGATGCCTAAACTCAACGCTCACCTGTACCTCCGACAAGCGTCCTCGAATCTGTTCGATCTTCGTTGCGTTGTTTTTTGTCGCCTCCATCCACGGAGGAAACTGCAGCAACACTGAGCCCAATCGATTCTCCTCCCGCAATGGCGCAATCGCCTGTAAAAACATTGAGAAACACGCTTCGGTGATCTCCGCTGGGACCTCCGCGGCTGCGAGGGTTGTCCCTGGCGGCTTTGCAAGTGCGTTGCGAAGCTCTCGTGGCAGTCGATCCACTTCCACCATGTGTCCGGTGAGGAGCGAAAATGCTTTCACATCAAAGACAAACTCCGCAGGCGTGCGATCGATCCACTTGTGCACCATCCCGACCGTCGGCAGCGCGTAATAACTCGCGTCTACCTCGACCATGGCAAATTGCTTAGCGTAGTGCCGTAGGCGAAGCTCAGGATTGTTGGCGTTGGGGGGATAAAAATGGCCACTGTCAATGAGTGTGGGGTCGGTCCATCCAGCAGTCCCAAGCAGGACGTTGTCAACGAAACGGGGGCTCTGTCGAGCATATGCGGCCACGCGATGACACCGTTGTTCGTCAGACTCGTCTAACGCCACACCACGTTGGGACCTCAACTGTTTCGACGGCGCATCCGCCACGATGGGTGGGTCGTTGGCTGGGTCGAAGAGCGATCTTTGCGCGGGCTGATTCATTGGATGGGTTCAGCCCGATTTTGCCTCACTTTCTCAGATGACTCGACGCGTAATCTGCACCGCCACAAAAGTGACATAACGCCGTGAGAGTTGAGCGATCCTTTTTTTGAGAAACCAGCTACACTTTCGCGAATAGCAAAAAGATGGCAAACGAAAAATCCGCAGCGCTCAGTTCGCTCAAGTCTGTCGTTCACGCCAAAGGAGGCGAACCGATTCTTGCCGCTGCGCGATCGGCACTTTCAGTCAGCTCGTCCACGACGCCGAGCACCTCGAATTCTGAAGACGAAGCGTTTGGTCGGCACGCGCTCGCGACTTTTGATGCCGCGTTTTTAATGGCCGCAGCGGATGGTGTCGTCAATGACGTTGAGCTGGCGGAGCTTGCAGAACTACTCGCAGAACTCACTGATCACACCGCTACGGACGATGACCTCGGTCGCCTGTTGGACACCTTCGCCACGGCCCTCGAGCAGCTTGGAATGAACGAGCGTCTCGCGAGTCTGGCAGAGGCACTCGATACGCCTGAGTCACGAAGAATCGCCTACGTCGTTGCGTGTGGCTTGAGCTTTCTTGACGGCGAGGTACACGAAGAAGAAGAGCAGCTTTTTGCGAAGTTGGCCGACGCTTTGGCCATTCCGCATGATGAGGCCACTCAGCTGCTTGATGAGATTGAACGCTCACTTAACAACCCATAATTGCTCCCCATGAAAAACAATACACTCCCCGCTATTTTGTGTTTGGTGCTTGGCGCACTAGGCACACTTTCTTGTGCGCCTGTGAATGTCGCAGGCAACTACGTCGGCATAGTGACCAATGGCGAAAACGGCTGAGCGATCTCCAACTGGAACGTCGGAGCGATGTACCGCAACGTTCGTTTCAGCGTGATCCGAACGACGATGATGGACGTGACCGCGACGTTGGATGGGGCACCAGGAGCACTTTTGGGCAGCTTTACCACCAACAACGACCTGCTTCGGGGAGCCGTCACGGGCAACACATTTGCCGTCCATCGTGTTGGTTTCGCCCCACTTATGCGAGGAAACTGCGCGTACACCGCCGCTGCAGACGTTGAATCAACCCTCTCCGGCAATACGGTCACAGGGCAGATTATCTATCACTACAATACCAACCGAATGAGCGACTGCGCTGAGCTGTTAACTTGTCGCTCATTGCAGCAGTACGAGTTCACACGAGTGCAGTAAGCGTTTTCCCCCAAACGCTGTTGTCTCGGGTTTAGTTCTTTGCAGCTTTAGCGGCCATCTCGGCCACTTCAGCAGCGAAGTCTTTTGTCTCGCCCTTGTCGACGCCTTCGCCCACTTCAAAGCGAACGAATCGCTCAACCACAGCGTTTTTATTGATAGACGCGATCAGCTGGGCAACGGATTTTTTGGACTCTTTCACCGACGCTTGATCAAGCAGCACGATGTCCGTGAACCACTTGTTGATCTTGCCTTCGAGAATTCGGTCTTTGGCTTCTTGTGGACGAGACGCGAGCGACTTGGCCTTCTTCTCAAGCTCGTTGAGTTGTTTGGTCACCGCTTCAGTGATGTTCTCTGGCTCTTCTTGCATGCGCTTCTGCCAGTTCATCCACTCAGAATGAGCGTCGTCCTCTTCAGCTTTGATTTGCGCCACAAACAGCTCGCGTTGTTTTGCAACGGTGTCTGCGGTGACCTCTTCGCGCTTGAGGACAAGCGGCTTCATTGAGGCGGCTTGCAATGCCACTTCGTCGCCCACTTCTGCAAGTGCGCCCTCACCCGTCACAGCGACAAGCACTGCGATTTGTGAGTTGAAGTGAACATAGGTCGAGAGTGATCCGGTGGTAGAGATGTGTTCAACACGACGAATTGCGTGCTTTTCACCGCTCTTTCCAGTCAGGTCGTCAGCGATCTCTTTCAGTGTCTTGCCATCGACAACAACACTCTCGATCGAGGCGACGTCTTTCGCTCCGGACTCAAGCGCTGCTTTCGCAACTGACTCTGCGAATGCTTTGAAGCCCTCACCACGAGCGACGAAGTCGGTCTGGCAGTTGACCTCAACGATCACCGCTGAGCGCATGTCGCCACTCAAACGCGTGAGCACCGCACCTTGAGCCGCAATGCGGCCCTGGCGGTTTTCAATCTTGCCGCGAAGAGCCACGGTCAAAAGTTCTTGTGCTTTCTCAATTTCGCCGTCGGCTTCAACGAGAGCTTTTTTGCAGTCGCTCATCCCTGCGCCAGTGCGGTCGCGGAGTTGTTTGACCATTGCTGCGGTAACTGTTGCCATTGCTGTATCCTTTTTGAGTGCGAATAATCTCAGCGAATTTGCGCTCAGTTATGAGTTTCCGCCGGCGGTGTATCCGCCACCTGGAGTGGCCTCGCCAACAGCCGAAATAACCGTGACCTCGGGGGTTGATGGACGAGGACCGTTGTTGCCGCCGCCAGGACCACGACCACCGCCGCCACCAGGACCACGACCACCGCCGCCGCCAGGACCACGACCGCCACCAGGACCGCCAGGTCCACCGGGGCGACCGCCGCGACGATCATTGCGGTTGTCACGCTCATTGCGCTCGCCACGATCACGAGCTGCTGCTTCACGCTGTGCGCGAACACCTGGATCTTCGATCCCAGCGTCTTTGCGGCGCTGGGTGCCTTCGAGACATGCATCGCTGATTCGAGCTGTAATCAGCTTGATAGAGCGAATTGCGTCGTCGTTGCCAGGGATTGGAAAATCAATTGTATCTGGATCGCAGTTGGTGTCCGTGATCGCGATCAGCGGAATCCCAAGCTTGCGTGACTCACGCACTGCGATGTCTTCGAGTGCAGGGTCGATCACAAACACTGCGCTTGGAAGGCCGTGCATGTTTTTAATCCCACCGATGTACTCTTCGAGGCGGATGCGCTCTTTCTCGAGACCGAGAACTTCTTTCTTTGGAAGCTGGTCGTAGGTCCCGTCTTCTTTCATTCGCTCGATCAAGCGGAGGCGCTCAAGACCTTGGCGAATGGTACGAAAGTTGGTCAGTGTGCCACCGAGCCAGCGGTTGGTCACAAAGTGCTGGCCGCCACGGAGGGCTTCTTCTTGCACGATGTCTTGAGCTTGGCGCTTGGTCCCAACAAACAACACGCAACCACCCTTGGCAACCATGTCACTTACGAACTGAAAAGCCTTCGTGAAGAGTTTGGCTGTTTGGTCCAAGTCGATGATGTGAATCCCGTTGCGAGCGCCGTAGATGTACTGGCGCATTTTGGGGTTCCACCGCTTGGTCTGGTGGCCGAAGTGCACGCCTGCTTCGAGCAGTGCTCGAACTGGAAGGGGTGCCTCGTTGGTGCTGCTCATTGCGTCGTTCATAGTCATGTTTGTATTCTCAATTTCGCTGGGTTTTTAGGGCCTCCCACGAACTTTTGTGCTCAGACCTTTGTTGAAAGGACCCGCTGTGCACTTACGTAAAATGAGTTCGTGGTGTGGATTTCTTCTTCGTTTTAAAAAGAAGAGTCCTCTCCGAAAACATCCATCATCGAAATGGCGCCGTTTTTTGAAGGGGTGAGGCTTATACTCTCACTTCATTCTGGAAACAAGCGCTTGCAGACCGTGTTGTGAGGGCTTGGGATCCACCCGGTTGCTGTGGCATTCTCCTGCACAATCAACGCAATGACCTCCCACAGTGTTCGAATTGTCCTGCTCCGCCATGGCGAAAGCACCTGGAATCGCGAAAATCTCTTCACCGGCTGGACCGATGTTCCTCTGACGGACACTGGGATCGCCGAGGCCACCGCGGCGGGCAAACTGCTCAAATCCGAGGGGCACCACTTTGACGTTGTGCACACGTCCCTGCTGCGTCGAGCCATTACGACAACACACCTCGCGCTTGACGCGATGGACCAGCACTGGATCCCCGTACAGCGCAGCTGGCGCTTAAACGAGCGGCATTATGGCGCGCTTCAGGGCTTGGACAAAAAGCAAACAGCGGCCAAATATGGCGACGAAAAGGTATTTCAGTGGCGACGCAGCTATGACACTCCGCCCCCCGCACTCGAAGCCGATGACCCAAGACACCCGCGCCACGATCCGCGTTATGCCCGCATGGCGCCAGAGCAAATTCCCGCCACTGAGTGCCTCAAAGACGTCGTCGCGAGAGTCCTCCCGTACTGGTACGACCAGATTGTTCCGCAGCTGAGAGCCAACGTAAACGTTCTGGTTGCGGCCCATGGCAACAGCTTGCGCGCGTTTATCAAACACCTGGATCAAATCTCAGACGACGCCATCGCAGAGCTCAACATCCCCACAGGGATTCCGTTGGTCTACGAGCTCGACGATCAACTCAAACCCTTGCGACACTATTATCTGGGCGACGCGCTTGAGGCTCAGCGCAAAGCCGAGGCAGTCGCGAAGCAAGCCACAAGCAAATCGTGAGCAATTTATCAGCCCACGTGGGTCCGGTTTCGACAAAAGAGAAGGCCTCCTGGGCGCTCTTTGACGTCGGCAACAGCCCCTTTGCAACCTTGATGATCACGGTGTTTTTTGGAAAGTTCTTTCAAGATCACATCGTCCCGCGTCACCTGGCAAGCAAAGCTCATACATTATGGGCCATCACCATCTCGTCCGCGATGGGTCTGGTCGCGCTGAGCTCACCGGTCATGGGCGCGATTGCTGATCGCTCCGGCAGAAAAAAGCCGCTCCTCGCGACCTACGTTGCGGCATGCGCGCTCTTCACGGGCATTCTCAGTACGGTCACACTCAACAGCACCACGGGGATGATCATGTCCATGGTGTGCATGGTCCTGGCCAACGCTGCGTTTGAGGGAGGCTATGTCTTCTACAACGCTTTTCTCCCTGAATTAGCAGGCAAATCCGAAGCGGGAAAGCTCTCGGGCACCGGCTGGGCGCTGGGTTATGTGGGTGGCTTAACGGCCCTGGCCATTGTGTTTGTTGGCGGTTGGATGCCTGACGGCGCACAGGTGTCCAACTCTTGGCGCGCGATTCCGTTGCTGGTGGCAGGTTGGTACGTGCTGTTTTCGCTGCCGATTCTCACGTTTGTCAAAGAGCGTGCTCCGAGAAATCCACCGCCACCTGAGGGCTGGGTTCGTGCGGGGTTTGCCGGTGTGCGTGAGACGCTCAAGATGCTGCGTGGGTATCCGGACTTGGTTCGGTTTTTGGTCGCGTACTTAATTTTTACGGACGCGCTCGAGACGGTGCTGGTGTTTACCGCAACTTTTTCAGGCGAAGTGCTGCATTTTACGAACAACGACAACACGAAATTATTTTTGGTCTTAAACATTTGCGCGATCCCGGGTGCGCTCATTTTTGGACGCTTGGTCGATCGCTGGAGCGGTGTGAAGAGCGTGGCTCTCACGTTGGTGTTGTGGTTGGTGGTGGTTGCGGGCTGCGTTTTGGTGCGCGAAAAGTGGCAGTTTTTGATCGTGGGCGTGATCGCGGCGCTTGGGGTCGGTGGCACACAAGCCGCCGCTCGGGCAGTGGTGTCCAAGTATGTTCCGCAGCATGAGAGCGCGAGGGTGTTTGGGTTTATGACCCTCGCGGGGCGCGCGAGCGCGGTGTTTGGGCCGCTGATTTATGGTGTCGTCGCAGATTTGACCGGCTCGATCCGTGCGGCCGTCGGGACGATCTCGCTGTTTTTTATCACGGGATTGTTTTTGCTCTCGCGCGTGAACGAAGGCAACGCCCTCGCGCTTGCGGAAGAGGCCGATCGTCGTCACTCGACGAAAGAAGCGTGACGTAGAGACGACGGCAAGCTGAGCATATGTTTTAAGCTATAGGTTGGGATCGCGAATCACCAACGGGATGGTCGCACCAAAAGGGGGCGGAGGTGTGATGCCCGACGGATCGCCGGCTTCGGGACCACAGTCAGGAGTGACACTTCCGCCGCCTCGTTCGCCCAGCTGACATCGTGCAATGTCGTCCCCATCAAGATCGATCCAAGCTTGTGCAAGAATTCGTCTGCTTTCAAAATCGGAGCGAAAATAGAGTTGCCCAGAAGAATTTTGCGCAGGACTCCCGTCATTACTGACCCGCGCACCTTCAACTGTTCGGTAGACAAATGCATTTGTCATTGTTTCGCCCAGATTGGAAGGACTGTTCTTGATCAAAATGAACACCATGCCCTCTCGATTCCCCGAATACTGAAAACGAATTCGTAACGATTGAGGATCAAAACAACTTGTCAGCGTCATGGCGAGAGCAACAACTAAGACGGTAAAATTCGTCTTTTTCATTTGGCACCTGTCCACGTGACGGAGAGAAGTCTCGCCGCGCCTGTCCAAAAGCGGGCATTTTCAGCATGAAAAAGCGACGACGGCGGTCTGACCATATGTTTGAAGCTATTAGTTGGGATCGCGTATCACGAGCGGGATTGTCGCACCATACGGTGGGGGAGGTGTGATGCCCGATGGATCGCCGGCTTCGGGACCAC
>JANNCG010001239.1:0-6139 GCA_031386385.1 Myxococcales bacterium | reverse complement strand
GCTTGTGACTTCATGACGCACTCGCTCTCACTTCGGCTCTACGGCGAAGGCGAGCCACAGAGCCCGAGCGGAGGTGTCGGTGTCGTCCCCGTGATGACCGCCGTGGCAAGTGCATAGCGAAACCCAAGCCCCACCGCACCCGCAGGACTGCCATAAGTGCCACCACACGCGCCCTGCAGCGGCAGATCCCCCGCACGATGCACGATCGCATCCATCGTGCACCTCGCCTGCGGAAACGCCCGTGATACCGCCTCGCGAAAGTCCTCAGCAGGCGCCCACGCCCCTGCGTTGCCATACGTCGCAGACAGACCATCCCACGCCAGCGAAGCGCGAAGTTGGAGCTGGTATGTCTTCAACTCAAACGTCTCTGGCACATCGACAAACTCGCTAAACGCCACTTCCCCCGTTTGGTTTTGGCCGCCGCCCGTTCCAAAGCGAATATCGAAGCGTCCGTTGCTGATCACGCCTTCGCCGAACCACTTCGGGTAGTTCACATCCCCAGCGATCCACAATGAGGTATCGCTCACCACAAACTGCCCGCTCCCGCTGAAGAGCTGACCGCATCCGGTACTTGTGGAGTACCCCCGATAGAGCGCAAGTAAGACCCACGTGTCATTTTGCAGGCTATCAACCGCAACTAAGCGCATGAGCCATACAGCTTTTCCATTGTTGACTGCAGCCGTGAGTCCTGCGCGAACATCATAGCGTTCTGAAGCGGTCAACGCGTCGGCGATCACTGGCGCGATGTTGTCCACGCATCCCTGGCAGTTGCTCCCGGGTGAGCAAGAGTTGCTGTTTTGGTCCAGGTCCATGTTGGATGCAACATCGCCGACGCCACAGCCACTTGTTCCGCCTGGAGTGGAGCACTTGTTGTCGAGGTTGAATCCCGCAAATCCACCCGCGCTCATCGCGTCGATTTCGAGCGAGTGCGCGACGTACCAATACTCACTCGCAACGGGTGCAGCTTGCTGCTGTTGAGGCTGACGCCCTCGTTGCATCCGAGCATCCTCTTCGGCCGCTGCTCGGCGGCGGATAAAGCGGTCATGGCGAGGATCACGTGCTGGCTGTGGTGCGGGCTGTGCGGCGACGGCTTGAGACTGCGTTGCGATTGGGTCCGATCCGCTGCATGCGCCGAGCGACAGCAGCAGCAGCAGAAGCGCTATAATGCTTGCAATTTGTCTAGCGATACTCATGACGCACTCACTTTGAAAGAGGTTAAAAATTGGGTGGATTGTGGGCCGAACCGGGTCGAGTTTAGGCCCTTTCACGGACAGCGCATTGTGCGTCGCGAGTGCGAAAGGTTGTTCGCGCTGAGTGCTGCGCTCTCGACGAGAACGAGCGTTTCCATTTAGATTGTTCATCGATCCCTCCTGGCTGCGATCCACGCTTCAGACGCTGGCGAGGCCGCGCACTCTCCATTAAGCGCGCAACCTGGCGGCCGCGGCGGCACCCCATCGTGAGACGAGACTTCAAGGCAGCAAACTGAAAATAGGAGGGGTTCGTCGTCACACGGAGCGTCCGAAACGGGACACTCGCAGTCGCAAGTCTCAGGGTTGATTCGACCGCTGCAGCAAACCCCTAGCTGGCACGTATGCAGAGAAGAACCGCAGGCCCAACTCCTATCCCTAATCTCAACGGGGGGGTCCCAGCAACGCCTCCCCGAATTGCGCGCCCGAACACGCATGGGATCACAGCGCCCTGTATTGCTTGCATCAAGCAGCGAGCCGGCGTCTCGTGAATTCATCGTGTCCACCCTCGTGAGGACGTCGACGACGGAAGAATCGGCGACCGCAACCGCGCTTTGATCCAACAAGTTTGGCGCATCACTCGACGCATCCTGAGCGATCGTAACGCTTCGACTGCATCCCGCGATGCCGATGATCCACACAAAACCAATGCATCGAAGCGCGCTCAGCATTGACCTCTAAACACATGTCGATGGTACACAGGTGATGGCGCCGCCAGCGCTGAAAACCGGGTTCGCTTCGCTTATTGCGAGGCCACTTAGGCTGGACGATCCAGCCACCCCTCGCCCACTAACCCAGTTCAGTCTCTACTGCACGCCCCAGATACGCACCACAGCCCGCCCAGTGCCCGCCGTGGCCGTGCGGTACACCAGCGTGACCCGCGCGATGTTGCGCTGCGCACCGGGAAAATCAAACACTCGCGTCCGTGTGTTCTCTTGGATAAAATTTCGCACCGGCAGATCGATGCGCTGTCCATTCTCAAACGTCACGTCGCAGTCGAGCATTTGAATGCCTCCCGAAACGGCCTCAAACTGAATCCCGCGCATGGTCTCGGGACGCGCGGCCAGCTGCACCACGTCGCGATCTACCGCAAAATTCACAACTCGTTCTGCCAGCAGCACCGTGTTGGTCGTCACCGCGTTGAGCCCCGAGTTGGGGTTGGTGGTCACGGTCGTTGCGACCGGTTGCGCGACCACCACAGTGGTTGCCACGGGTTGAGCGACGACTGGCTGCGCGACGACCACTGTGGGTTGGCTAACGACGACCGCGGGACGGTTGTAATAATAGCCACGGGTGCGCACAACACAGCCGCTCAAGGCCACAGAGGCAAGGGCAATGGACGCGAACAGGGGCTGACGAAAAGTCGAAAAGTTCATAGCGTGAGTCTCCAAATAAACGAGAGGTGTCGAAGGTTTTAACATCGGCGAAGCAGTGCCGCGCCAGATCCTCGCTAGGATACGTTGGGTCTGCAAGTAAATTCCCTGCAAGCACCCCAAAACGGCGGCGCTCAAATCCCCCCGCATTCACCGCGCGGTATTACGCTTGAACGAGCTCTGCGAGATACGCTTTTGCGGCTTCGACTTTGATGTTTCCGCTCTCGACCATGCGCTTAGCGACACGCTCGACGAGCGCGCCCCGAGCGCCTGCGGTCACCGCCACACACCGAGCGTGCATGGCCATGTGGCCTTTTTGAATCCCGACCGAGCCCAACGCTCGCACCGCCGCGAAGTTTTGCGCAAGCCCCACCGCGGCCATCACGGCACTAAGCTCTCGTGCACCAGGATTGCCCAGCATTTTGTGCGACAACTGTGCGATGGGATGCACACGAATCGGCCCGCCCACGGTACCAACCTGCAACGGAAGCTCAATCTCACCCACCAGGTGATCGCGCTCAAGGCGCCAGGTAGACAGCGGACGATAGCGACCCGAGCGTGCCGCAAAGGCATGCGCCCCGGCTTCAATCGCGCGCCAGTCGTTGCCCGTTGCGAGGGCGACCGCGTCTACGCCGTTCATAATTCCTTTGTTATGGGTGGCCGCGCGATAGGGATCTGCTTCGGCAAACCGTGAGGCCTGCCAAATCCCGTACGCGATCTGCGACCCACTCTGCCCAAAATCTTCAAGCGCCGTAAAAGGAACACTGCACCTCGCACGCGCCAAGCGCCGATCCGCGAGGTTTGAAAGGATGCGCAAATAGACCCGTCCGCCAGTCCGCTGCTCAACCATCGCCGCCACGCCTTCGGCCATGGTGTTCACGATGTTTGCGCCCATGGCGTCTTGCGTATCAACCAGCAATTCAAGCAGCAGAATATCTTCGCCCTCGGGCCCTTCAGGAGCGGCGACCGACCGAACGATGGTGTCAAAAGCGCCCCCGCCGCGGTCCACCAACGTCGGGTGAAAGCTGTTGGCCAGCGCGAGCAGATCTTCTTTTGCATCGTGCAACGCTTGCTTGGCGAGCTCAATGTCGCCGTACTGGGTCACCTGCACTTGCGAGATCATCACCTGTCGGTCCGCTTCAGCAGTGAAGCCACCGGACTCACGCACAATCTTTGCCGCGAATGAAACCGCGGCCACAACACTGGGCTCTTCGATCGCCATCGGGACCAAGTACTCGCGCTCGTTGACGACAAAATTGAGCCCCACACCCAGCGGAATCTCAAGCGTCCCAATCGCATTCTCAATCATGCGATCGGCGATCTCTCGCGGAAGCGCGCCCACAGAGTGCAGCGATGCGACCTCTTGTGCGGTCAGCCCACAGCGCTTGGCAATCTCTCGAATCCGGTCGTCCGACGAGAGCTTATAAAAACCCGCGATTCGCGACGAGGCCCGATCGCCGGCTCCCTCTGCTTCGGTCAAAACAGATACCGCGGTACTATTGATGATGTCACTGCTGGGTTTGGTCATTGCGTCTCCGACTCGATCGTTCAACGGCGGGCGTTGTCACTCGGTTGCTGCGATCCGTCAAGTCTCCTGGAATTTATGCAGCCAATTGTCATTCGTCACTGTCGTATGTCATCGACTCGCGTCTGTGAAGTGCACACCCCTCGATCGATTTGCAGCGATTTTGGGGGTGGGGTTTTAGCGATGGTTCGTTCAATGGTTCACTGTCATATGTCATTGGCAGAAGCACGATAGAAGGGTGTCAATGGTGCGGAGCGATGGCTGAACGGCGAATTTGAGCTCGGGAGTCACCCTGTGTCGGGCGAGCGGGGTTGCACTCCATACGATCCGTTGGTAGCCCTGAGTTACTGTGACGATGCACGATGTTGTAATTGTAGGCGCTGGCCCAGGCGCGGCGACCGCCGCACTCCGCCTGGCGCAAAAGGGTGTTCGCGATGTCCTGATGCTCGATCGGGATGTGTTTCCGCGGGACAAAACGTGCGGCTCGGGGCTGTCGCCAATGGCCATCGCCCTCGCAGACGAGCTTGGGTATGGCCACGAGCTGCGTGAGAAGGGCTATCCCATTTATCAACTGTGGCTTGGGACGCCAGGCAAGCAGCGCATGTTGTTGCGCTCAAACGTTGAGACCGTGGTCATGCTACGCAAAGACTACGACAACATGTTGGTCGAGCGCGCTCAAGAAGCGGGAGCGAGCTTTCGTGACGGTTTTAGAGTCCGCGAGTTGATCACTGAGCACGGCCGCACTGTGGGAGTACGTGGAGAAAACGGCACTGAAATACGCGCTCGGTACGTCTTGATTGCCGACGGAGCGCACGACAAGTGGACCCCAGACCCAAGACCCAAGCGCTCGATCTCAACGCTTATGGGCTGGTGGGAAGACTTCGACGTCGAGCCCAACAGCATGGAGATGATCTTCGATAAAAACCTCGCACCGTTGTACGGGTGGCTTTTTCCTGAGAGCCCCACGCGCGTGAACATCGGGATCTGTATCGATGGTCAGACGGCTAAGGGAGAGAAGATTGAGCGCAACGTCCGCGAGGTGTTTAACCAGTTTCTTCAAGACCACTACGCCAGCAATCTCGCAACAGCACGTCAGGTGGGGCGCTTCAAAGGCCACCCCATTGTGTACACAACGTGGATCGCCAACAACACATCCCCGGGACGACTCTCGCTCGGTGAGGCCGCGCGCATCACGCACCACGTGACGGGCGAAGGGATCTACCAAGCGATGCAGTCGGGGGTGTACGCCGCGGACGCCCTCGCTTCAGTGCTGCACACCGGAGTCCTCGAGACCGACGCCTTCTCCCGCTATGAGTGGGCGTGCCGACGCCGTTTTACCGCGGGATTTCTCGCAGGTCACGCGCTCAGAGCCGTGATGAAGACGCCTGCCCTAGACTACCTGGCGAAGGTGTACAACAACGATGCAGTTCGCGCGTTTGTCACTCGCACAATCGGGTCGGCGATGGCGGGCAAGAGCATCCGCGAAGTCGACTCGCCCACGGTGAGCGTAGCGGTTTAACGCTTTGCGCTCTAGGCAATGGGGTTTTATCGCAAGCAGCTTTGCACAGGCGCAGTGCCGTATGGCGATGAGGGCAAGCCTCCTCGCATTTGCCTTCGCGCAAAGCGCTCAGGAAACCCCTCGTCATTGGCATTCCTCAGGGTTGGTGGGTGCTGCTGTGCGCGTACAACAAGGGGAGTGTTAAGCGAAGGGTCTCGTAGATCTTCCGAGTTCAATGTTTGTTTCTCTACCGCGCGCGGCCGCACCGCAATAGCAACTCCCACGAACCCTGAGCGGTGACAACCGCGAGGGGATTTCCTGAGCGCTTTGCGCGAGGGCAAATGCGAGGAGGCTTGTCCTCATCGCAGCACTGCGCTTTGCGCGAGGGCAAATGCGAGGAGGCTTGTCCTCATCGCATCACTCCGCCAGCGCTACGCTGCGAGTGATTGTTAGTCACTCAAACCAAAAATCTTTTGAAACGTGAGCAGCAAGCTGA
>JANNCG010001195.1:0-2980 GCA_031386385.1 Myxococcales bacterium | reverse complement strand
TCACCGTGATCTGAAGCCGGACAACATCATTTTGCTGCCACCGGGCGAAAACGCGACCAAAGACCGGGTGAAGATCTTGGACTTTGGCATCGCAAAGCTTTTGGACCAGCCATCGCTCACTGCGTCGGACAAAATCTTCGGAACTCCTGGGTATATTGCGCCCGAATACGCGAGCGGCGCGGCAATCGACGCCAGAGCAGATCTGTATTCGCTGGGCGTTGTTCTGTACGAAATGGTGACAGGACGACTGCCGTTTGATGCAGAGTTTCCAGCAGATTTGCTGCTCAAACACATGCTAGATCCGCCCATACCACCGCGGACTTTTAGGCCAGAGCTCCCTGAGGCCGTCGAGTGGCTGATTTTGCGGCTGCTCGTGAAAAATCCGGACGACCGTTTTCGCGACGCCTACCACCTCATCGAAGAGATTGAGCGTGTAAAAGCTAGCATTGGCGGCGCGGCGCCCGAGATTACCAACGTTCGTCCAACGATGTCGGTCCCAGCACCGGAAGCTCTCTCGCCCAGTGACAGCTCACCGGGGTTGACCTCACTCAGCCCCCCAGCCTTTGAGCAGGGACGAGGCGTCCAGGGAGCGAAGCTCTGGGGCCGCTACCTGGACTCTCTTCGAGGCGCACTCAGCGAGCGATTTCGCGGCAATCTCACCGACGCGATGACTCAAAAACTCGACGCGATGGAGGCGCATCTGTTTTTGATGCGCACGCGACTTGAGCAGGTCGAACGGTACAAACGGGACCTTTTGGCCCTCGAAGCGCGCGGCAGAGATTTTAGGCGCACGATCGGGCACGCGCTCGATCAGCTCGCCCGCGACCGAAGTGTTCGTGCCAGAGAGCGTGACACGATTGCCGATGAGCGCGAGCAGATCACCCAAGAGCGAACGGTCATTGAGCAACGGGTCGCCAATGGTGATCGCCATGGCGTCGGTGAGGCCGATGCTCTTCTGTGGCGAATGGCGGCCTGCGACGAGCTTCTTCGAGGCGCTGTTGGGCAGTGCGAAGACATTGAGTTTCAGATCTCAGAACTTGAGGCTCAGCTGCAACGCTTGAATGACGAGCTTGAGCAAGAGCAAGAGCTCTTGGTGGTCGCGATGCGAAACACCCTCGCCGAAGTTGCCAGCGACGACAACGCGCTTCGTCTGGCCGTGCAAGGGCTGAACGGGTAGTCACACTCCTGGGTTTTGTCGCCTTTGGGGCAAGGTGCCACAAATGGGTTCGAAAGCCGCCATACGGTGGTACGGGTGGTTGAATCGCAGCGTGTGAGAAGGTACCTTCACGCCGTGAAGAGAATATCCCCCCGTTCAACAACACTCGCGTTTGTAGCCTCAGTCGCCGTCGCGGCGATGGCGATGCCGGCTAGTGCCCAACGCAGACCACGACCTCCGTCACGTGCCGAGCAAGCGATGATCGCTGAGGCCAGAACTGCCTACGACGACGGTCGCCGATTGTTTGAAGCGCACCAGTACGCAGAAGCCCTGCCACGATTTGAGCGGGCGTATTCTCTGCGCACAAACCCCATCGCGCTGATCCCTATCGCGAACTGTCACGAGCAGCTCGGCAACTTTCGCGACGCTGTTGCAACGCTTGAGCGCTATTTGAGAGACCGCGCTGACGCACCTGATCGTGCCGCCGTCGAGGCTCGCATCACAACGATGCGCCCAAGAATCGCCACGCAGACCGTAGCGAGCAGCACAACCGCGACAACAGTCGCGACGACTGCAGCAAATACCGCGGCCAACGCCACAACCACCGCGACCAACACTGCGGCGAACACCGCCGCAGCGAACACCGCCGCGAATACTGCCGCCGCAGCGAACACCGCAGCGAACACCGCAAGCACGACTGCCAACGCAACCGCCGCAACAACGGTCACAGATCCAAATGCTGTGGCCGATGCCGATGCTGCCGCCGCTGCCGCTGCTGCAGCTGCTGCAAATGCGCCCACCGATCCACTGCCTCCACCGCCCGCACGTGGGACCAGCCCAGCCGTTTGGGTCTGCGCAGCCCTCACCGGAACAGGAGTGGTCGCTGGTAGCGTCCTGGGATTTTTGGCGTTGGGTGAGCACGCGACGTACAACACCGCCCCCACGCGAGACGTAAAAAACCGCGGAGAGACCTACGCCCTGGTAGCAGATCTGTCTTTTGCCACGGCCATCTTGTCCGGCTTCGTCGGAGCTGTCGTGTTTTTCTCGGACCGTGCCGAAGCTAACCGACCGAGACCCTCCGCCGCGCTGCTGTCGCCCAGAGAGCAGAGCAGACGAGCGCTAGCAACGCGTGTGTACGTGGCGCCCAATGGCATCTCAGTCTCGTGGTGAAAAAAGAAATGACGACCTTCATGAATCAAGAAATTACCCGCAAATTCACTACGAAAATGAAATTTGTCGCGATCGCGATCGGAGCCTGTACGCTGCTCAGCGGATGTGAGCTCATCGTGCGATTTGACGAGAGCAAGCTGATGGATGTGACGGCGCTGGATGTTCCGCGGACGCCAACAGACACAGGTGCCGACGTCCCAACGATGAACAACGATGCGGTCGATGTTCCGTCTATGGCGGATGATGCCGCGGACGTACCGAACAACGACGTGCCGAACAACGACGTACCGAACAACGACGTACCAAACAACGACGTACCAAACAACGACGTGCCCAACGCACCCGTTGATGTGCCAAACAACGACGTCCCAAACCCAATTGACGTTCCCAACCCAGTGGATGTGCCGGACGATGTCCCCAATGCACCCATTGATGTTGTGGACGAAGGCTAAGAGAGAGAGCGCGAATCGTGACAAGAATTGATAATGTATTTGCCCGCGAAATCTTAGATTCTCGTGGAAACCCAACGGTAGAAGTCGAGGTCTCGCTGGAGGACGGCGGGCATGGGCGCGCGGCGGTTCCATCGGGAGCGAGCACTGGCGAGCACGAGGCCGTCGAGCTTCGTGACGGCGGAAAGCGCTATCTTGGCAAGGG
>JANNCG010001137.1:0-4113 GCA_031386385.1 Myxococcales bacterium | reverse complement strand
GCGCCGATGTCGAGGTGCTGCAACCAGTGAGCTACACCGAGCTTCCAATGATGCCCGAGTTGACTCCAGATAGCGAATACACCGGTGGATTGTTGCGAGCGATTCGCGAGGCGCGTGGTCTCGCGCTGCGGGATGTGGCGGCGCGAACGAAGATTCCATTGAGCTCGTTGAAGGCGCTTGAGGACGAAGACTATGCGAGCTTGCCGCCCGAGGTGTACTTGCGTGGTTTTGTCTTAGAGCTTGCACGCCAGCTTAAAATCGATCCCGAACAAGCGGTCCGCACTTTTGTTCGGCGCTTTCGCGAGCGACAAAAGCCGCGTTGAGCTAGGGTATGGCTTCGAATATGGTTAGCGAGAGCGCGGTGTCCCAGTCGCCTACCGACACTGTGGACAGCGAAAATAGCAGCGGTGAGAGCGGCACTTTTCCGACCGGGGCGTCGGTTCTTGCGCTCACCGTTTGGTTTGTCCTCGCACGCGCGATGGCTCATATGACCGCGCGGCGTCCACCGATGCTTCAAGCTGCGACTTTTTCTGGTGTCACCGGTGCGATCTTGGCCATGGCTGCGCTCTTTGCAGCGCTGGGATGGGCGGTCCTTGAGAGCCGCGGTTCGCTGCGAGTTTTGCAAGTGATTCGTACCCTCATCGTCATCCCGCTGGCGCTCTGCATGACCGCCGCGTTCTTCGTCGAGCCCCGACCAGAGCTTCAGTGGGCAGCTCTGTACGCCGCGGCCGTCACCGTAGTGGTTTCGTGCATCTGGGGCATGGTCCGACGCAAGATCTCTTGGAGCGCGCGATTGACGATGGCGACGCTGCTCATTGGCTCGTTGATTGAGCTGGCCTATGCTCCGGCGCAAGCGATGCTCACGCCTGGTGGCGTCGGTGCGGTGCGCATGGCGTGGCTTGGACGTGTTGCAGAGGTGTGCACCTTCATCGGAGCCTTCGCCTGCGCACACTGGAGCTGGTCCGCGAGCAAGAGCATCGTGGGAGCCGCGAGGACCCGATTGTTTTTGCCCTTCAGCGTCGCGATTGCCGCAGTGATGGGCGGGATGGTCGCAGTATTACCTGCAAATGTAGCGACATTTGTGGGCCGAACGGCATTTGGTGCGCGCTTTGATTGGGCTCTTGTGGGCAGCGAGACCACCGTGTCAAAGCTGGTCTTGTTTGCGTACTTGCTTGCGCCCGTAGGCTTGTTGAGCGCGGTGTCACTCAGCAGCGCGAGCATCGGATTTGACAAGGGAGCAGGGATGCGCCGAGTGCTTGCGGTGATGCTTTTGATCTTCGGCGGCTTTGGCGTCTTGCGCATCGCAGGCCCGATGGACCCCATTCGCTTAGTGATGGTCGCGCTTGCGGCGGTGCTGCTCGAGAGAAGCCAGACCCGCGAGTCGCTCGCGTAACAAAAACCCGCGAGTCGCTCGCGTGACAACCACTCGCTCAGCGAAACGCTTCAGCGGTCGAGATCGCGCGGATAATGCGCGCTATTTCGTCACTGGCGGTATCGGCGCTCAGTCGAATATACGGACCCTCGCTCACGACGGTGATCCCTTGATTGAGCAGGCGCCCAAAGCCCATGAGCCTCACGACAAACCGATCGCCATACTCGCGCCGCACGCGCTCAAGCTCTGCGGTGGTGCGCTGCGCGGTCTCTGCGTCACGCGCTCGACCTACGGCCCTGACGGTCAGTTGCTGATCTGCGGTGAGCTCGGCGCGGAGCACAAACTGCTGCATTGGAGGTGCGGGATGCTCAAGGCCTGCGGTAAGGTTTGCGAACGGCGTCGCGTCTCCTGCGGCCACGAGCAAACCCGAAGCGGGCACTCCGGCTTGCTGCCAAAGTGGCGCATAGATTGGATTTTCGCTGGCGTTTGATGGTTCTTGCCCGGTGAGTTGTCGCGCGAGGCGAGGTGCCATCGCGGCGCTGAAGACTGCCACCACGTCGGGGGCCAAAAAGGCCAGCGCTGAGTCTTCTCCGAATCGATGCATGAGCAGAGATCCAACGCGCTCTTCGCGGATGGTCGTGTTGTGCTGGGCCCAGTTGGCGCGGACTGTGGACTCAAGCTGACCGCCTTGGGCAACGATGACGGTCCATGAGTCGGACGGAGAGTTCGCGGACTGATACACCCCGATCGCGAGACGATCGCTGTTGATCGGGTTCATCCCGCTCTCAGCCTCAAAGCGGTCCAGTTGTTGCGTGACACCCTCGTTGGTGAGTACCGCAGTGACCGAGGGCCAGTGGCTCGAAGCGCGGGCGCGTGCCATCTCGAAGCGGGCCCAGCCCGTTGCGTTGGGCGGGAGCAAACGCAGGACTTCTCCATGCGGGTCCAGTGGCGTGGGACCACCATTGACGACAGCGACGCCGTTGGCGAGCGTGGTGTTGCGTGTGGTGGCGCAGCCAACGAGAGTAGCTGCGACCAACAGCGAGTGAGCAAAATAGTGAGCGTTCATATTCAAGGACAATGTTGGTTATACGGCAATGGGCCGCGAGAACCTTCGCTCATTCGACCGATGTGTCGGTGTTGGTCGGCTGGCGTACAACGCTTTAACGATTATCCGCCGAGCGCGGCTCGCTGAGCCTTCGTGAGAATGTCCACTGCCACGACGGGGCTCAGCGTCTTAGGGGCGTAGAACGCCGAGGGTTGATTGAGCCCGCCGAGCTTCCAGCGAAGCAAACGAACCGCGACTTTGCCCAGGAAGAGAACGGGAGCGCTTTGGTATGCACCCGGTGGCGCCTGCGGCCGAGCGAACTTCGCTTGGACCCCGACCGCTTCGCCCAAGAGCTTGTCACGACCCGCGCGATCAAGGTCGTTAATAAACGTATGGACCAGCCCCACAAACGGGACGGATCCGGACATCGTGTTGCCCACCGCCGTGCGACAACACGCTGTATAAAACCTCACCATTCCTTTGGGAGACAGGCGCATCGCGCGCAGCTGCTCCGCGCCTTGGGTGAGCTCAATTCGCGCCATTGCACACTGCACGATCTCCGTCCCGCCGCGAGAGTCACACGTGCGCTCGTGTCCGAGAAACTTCGCGTACAACTGACAGTCATCGCAGTAGCAAACCAGGTGCGTCGTTGTCTTGACGGAGGCATCTCGCGCAATCCCCGCGACGGCTCCGCAGTGGCAGCCCAAGTGGAGATTCGTTGTCATCCACACGAGTGTGACTCAGGCGGCGAACTGTGGCAATCGGCCTCGTGCGACCCGCTCGAGGGTACTGGCGTTGCAGGATCAGCAACGGGTTCACCTGCGGATTCGCTCTACGGGTTGCTGCTAGCGCCGGCGTTAAACGCAGACGCTTCACGGTGACCATCCATCGCGAGCGAGATCTTCATGATCACCAATCCGGCGAGCAAGCCTGGCCACACTGGAGCGCCTTTGTATGGACCAAGGGGCGAATACATAATCTCGACGGCTTGGGCAAGAGTGCCTCCAATGCTCATCGCGAGCCCAAATCCCATACGCTTGCCGACGTACATTGTGCCGCCGCCCCAGAAGAAAAAGTTGAGGACCGCTGCAACCACTGGGTTCTTTTTCATCCCCCGACGGTATCCGGTATTGCGTCGATCGGAAAGATAACTGCGAGCGCTGAGTTAGCTCGCCGAGGCATTCTTCGGCTTTACGGTGATCTTGAGTCCTGCAACCAGGTCCGGTGGTACAAGGTGAGCCTCGCGGACTTCGGAGCCTATCTTGCCGCAGATCTTTTGTGGCGAGGTCGCTAAAGGTTCGTAAGCTCAAACCCATCCCATGTCGCGGGGGCAGTGACCGTCAATCGCTTCTGAGTCATAGGATGGACAAACTCGATTCTGGTCGCGTGAAGAAGTGGTCGCGCGAGCCCAGAGACTACGCGTCCATATTTGGGATCACCGATGATGGGCATTCGCGCGTACGCGAGATGAACACGCAGTTGATGTGAGCGACCGGTGATGGGGCGGACCAAGCAGTGACCGATGGCTCTGACGGGCCCGGAGGGGTGGATGCTGCTCCAACGCTCGGTAAGTGATCCTTCGGTGCGGGATGCTTTGTACTCTGCCTGCAAATAAGATGGCATTTTGTCGTACTCAGCGTCGCTGCACGCGTGCACTTCGTTGGTCGATTCGTTTTTGCGCAGCCTCGCGGTGATC
>JANNCG010001119.1:0-3642 GCA_031386385.1 Myxococcales bacterium | reverse complement strand
CAGCGTTTCCCGGCGCAGCGATGACCGAAGTGATCCGTGGGGACTTGAGTGCCACCAGGACGAGCGCATGCTCGCGTGCACCGCTTCCGACAATGAGCGCTTTCATGATTTTGTTTTTTCTAGTGACGAAAATGTCGAACACCGGTGAACACCATCGACAGGTTTTTCTCGTTTGCCGCCGCAATCACAAGGTCATCTTTCACGCTGCCGCCAGGCTGCGCAACTGCGATGACCCCGGCGTTGCCCGCAGCCTCAAGTCCATCCGCAAACGGAAAAAACGCGTCGCTTGCCAACACTGCGCCTTTGCTCAGCTCGCCTGCCTTTTTGACCGCGATCTCAACGCTGATCACCCGAGACATCTGTCCAGCGCCGATACCCACAGTCTGAAACGTGTGCTCATTGAGAGCGCGCGCCAAAACGATGGCGTTTGACTTCACGTGCTTGCACACTCGCCACGCAAAGGCGAGCGCGCGGCTGTCGAGGTCACTTGGCGCGCGTGTCGTGACACAACGTGCCCGCTCGACTTCGCCTGCTGCGTTTGCGTCCCTCTGCTGGAGCAAGACGCCGCCTGAGACAGATTTCATCGTGACAGTTTTATCAGCCGCGCTGAGCATCGAGCGAACATCGAGTAGACGTAAGTTTTTTTTCGTATGCAAAATGGCAAGCGCTTCTTTGGTAAAGCCCGGCGCCACGACGCACTCCAAAAAAGTCTCGATTAAGACTTTGGCGCAGTCTTCTTCGACCATTCGGTTGAGCGCGACGATTCCGCCAAATGCGCTGACCTCGTCGGCCGCACGCGCTGCGCGATAGGCATCCGTGATCGTGTTCGATTGGGCGACGCCGCAGGGATTGCAGTGCTTGACGACGACGGCGGTTGGAGCGTCAAACTCGCGTACGGCCTCAAGCGCGGCGTCCGCGTCGACGAGGTTGTTATACGAGAGCTCTTTTCCGCCCGCTCCGATTGAGTTGGAAAGCCCGATTGTCCCGGGCTTTGCGTCGGGAGCCACGTAAAAAGCGCCCGATTGATGGGGGTTTTCTCCGTACCGCAACGAGTAGGCCTTTTGAAACTGCACGGTGTGTGTCTGCGAGTAGGTTTCGCGCCGGCCATCCTCATCAAGCGAGCTTAGGTATCCCGAGACGGCGCCGTCATATGCAGCGGTGTGAGCAAACGCTTTGGCTGCGAGTCGCGCGCGCAGACGAAAGCTCACTTCACCCGTCGACTCGATCTCTTCGAGCACCGTGTTGTAGTCGTTTGGGTCGACTACAACGGCAACACGAGCGTGATTTTTTGCGGCCGAGCGCACCATGGACGGACCGCCGATATCAATATTCTCAATCGCCTCATCCAACGCCACATCGGGCCTCGCGACCGTCGCCTCGAAGGGATACAGATTCACGATGACCAGATCGATGGGCTTGCCACCGATAGAGGTCAGCTGAGCCCGATCTTCATCGCGATCGCGCATCAGGATACCTCCGTGCACTCGGGGATGAAGAGTCTTTACCCGTCCATCCATGATCTCGGGGGATTGCGTGTAGGTCGCGACGTCAATGACCGTGATTCCTGCGGTGCGAAGGGCTTTGGCCGTCCCACCAGTCGAGAGAATCTCGACGCCCTTGCGTTGTAGGGCTTGTGCAAAGGTGAGCAGA
The DNA here is from genome assembly GCA_031386385.1 of Myxococcales bacterium. GTDB lineage: Bacteria > Myxococcota_A > Polyangia > Polyangiales > JANNCG01. The sequence continues at coordinate 1,992 of JANNCG010001119.1, read as the reverse complement.
TCGCGCTTGTCGCTGACTGAAATGAGGGCTCGAACGATAGGCATGTTGGGAGTTCCTTGCGCGCGTTTATCACGCTCACGCCCGCAACTCCAGAAGCCTGAGAATTTCGGTCTCTAGTCGCAGTAATCTTGAAGGGCTACCATCTCGCCGAGCGCCTTGAGCTTCGCGAGGCCCTTGGTCTCAAGCTGTCGAATTCGCTCACGGGTGAGGTTCATGATGGTTCCAACCTCTTCGAGGGTGATCCCGCCGCGATCTGCGATGTCGAGAGAGCAAGACTCGGGCAAGTCCCACACCTCGAGGTCTGGAAAATTCAGCTTGATTGCTCCAGTCCGCTCGCTGACGTCCAAGTACAAGTGGTACTTGCACGAAACGAAAGCGCAGGGGCGATCCGCGTTGTCGCCCTGCAGACACTGAGCGCGATAGACAGGGCTCTGATACTCGGACTCCGGAAACGCCTGACGGCCACGCTCTAGCTCGCGCTTTGACAAGCGCTTGATCGAGATCGTTCGTGCTCGGACTCGGTCTTTGCGACTTGAATCATCGTCCTCGTCGAACTCGATATCGAGTGCGGTCGAGCCCAGGGTGGACGTTGTGACGTTGGACGCAGAGGCAACCAGCGTTGCGTGACGGTCTTGACTAACTGTGATTGGAAACATCTCTTCGATCGTAGACATGGAATCCTCCGAGTGAACGTAGCTCCGCCATCAGTCAGCAGAGACACTTCACGCCTCTCAACGCGCATCGATGCTATCGACGAGCCCACTACACAAATGAACCGACTATGAAGGCGCAACTCCCCTATGAGTTGTGCCCTGATTTTTGAAACTAACGATCAGCCTGTTTGTGCAGCGTCGCGTACAAGTTGCGAGCGACGTGCAAGCCGGGCTTCAATGTTTCGAAGCTTTTCGAGAAGGACTTCAGCTGCTTGGCGTGCAGTCTTTAGTTCACGAGAAACTGCTTCAACGGTGGCTTCTTCAAGCGGCTGTTCGAGGGCAGTTTCAACGCGCTCGAACAATGTTTCAGTACCTTGTTCGACCGTCTCAATTTCACTTCGCAAAAGAAAGAATTCGTTCTTGATCTCTTCTATCGTCCGTCCGTCATTCAGCAGTTGCTTGATCTCGATAATTTGTCGAATGATGGAGGGCGGGTACATACCCTGCGAACCCTTTTGCTTACCTTTTCGCCCGACGCGGATTGAGCGCGGCAGCAGCCCAAGTTGCACATATTTGCGCAACGTAGCTTCGCCAAACTTGTATCCATGTTCTTCGAGAAGCGCGACGATGTCGGTCGATGAGATTCCGTGAGAGAACTGTCTCTCAATGTCGTCGAGCACCTCGGGGGAGGGCCCGTTCATAGCCTCATTAATGTAAGGAGTTCGAGGGAGTGTCGCCTCGTCGTTGTCACCTTGTCGGTGGCACCGTCGAAGTGAAACCAATGTATTCGCTTCAAGAGATCGGCGTCAACATTTCGCACTTCGGCCCCCAAATTTTTCTGTGACCGCTGAACAAAACACCAAGCGGGCGTTCAGTGCAACAAATCTGAACGCTTTGCAGTCGACAGCCAATCGTGCTGAAGTTTCTCGCACAAAGTCGACTTCTTGACGCCCGATGTGAGGGCTCGTGTTGCACATCTGCAGGCCAAGGTTGTGTGCAAGCGCAAGTTTGTCGCAAATTTCAGGGCTCTGAACGTGCTCAGTGAGCGTTTTCACCCCGCCGCGCCGTTCAGGTGGGCACTTTCAAGCGCTTGTCAGTCTAGAGCCCACCAGTAGCCGGCGCAGTTGCCAGAAAGTCTCCCCAAAAACGATGAGCCTGCTCAGTTACAGCGAGCGGGCTCGGGGCAGGCGCCCGCAACTTGCACTGGACTTTGGTGACAGGTGCTGCCGCTCTGAGCGAAGTCATTGCCGAGGCTTGACGCGGTGTAACTCACGCTCGATGACGCAGCTCGCACGATTGACGCGGTGTTTGGTGATTGCCCGGTAAATTTTACGTGCGC
>JANNCG010001106.1:0-3992 GCA_031386385.1 Myxococcales bacterium | reverse complement strand
GCACGAATTTGCACTCGGCGGCCGCGCGATAGGTGCAGACTGGAACACCGCTGGAGAGCACATCGCTGTGGGCGCCGTCGAGACCCTCGCCCTTCACGACGTACCAACCAATCAAACCCGCCGGATCACCTTTGTCCAGAGGGCGTTTTGGCCCTCGTTTTCAGCTGACGGAACGCTCATTGCCGTTGGTGGCGGCGACGCGCTCGTGGCCACGGTGCCTTGGGCGCAGGACGGGACTACGAAGTATTTTTGGGGTCACCGACGCTCAACGGAGGTCAATCACGTCCGCTTTGCGCACCACGATCAATGGCTTATTTCATCCTCGGACGATGGGACAGTGAGACTCTGGGATGCTCGCAGTACGATGCCTCTCTGGCGTGTTCCGGCGGCGCTGAAGCCGGTCACCGAGCGATGCAGAGCGTCCCCGGTCAGTACGCACGAAGTACCAACGCCGAACTGCGAAGTTGCACCGTGGCGAGTGAACAGCCACCGCGGGTGGCGCGATTTAAGTGATCGGCCAACGCGCTCTATGGTGAGCAGTGCCGTCGAAGGCGTCATTGAATCAACGGCGCGAGACGTGGTCCAAGGTCCAGCGGGTAAGGTCTGCATTTGGCGCAACGACAGGCGGGTCGAGTACTGGGATTTGGCTGAAAATTCAGCGCGATTTCTACTTTCATCGACGACCACGACGCGGCCGATCGCACTCGTTGACGGCTGCGCGTTGATCGCCGGCGGACAGGTGCACATACGCACAGATTCGATTGCGCACGAAGAGACCTTCGGGGCCAACGTCCGAGCGATCGCAGCTGCTTTCGGCGGTGGCGTGATTGTAGCGACGGATGCCTCTATCGAGTGGCACATTGGAGCCACGGTTCGCCGCACGGTGCGGACGCCAACTCACGTTCAGCTGATCTACAGCGGCCACGAGTTGACTGTCGTTGGGTCCGTCACTGGCGAAGTATTTGTCGACCAGGGAGCGACTGGTGCATTCGTCCCAATGCAGACCATCGCGCTCGGCACACACTTGCCGACGGTATTTTTGCCCGGCCCCCGCCAGACTCTTTTCGCAGGATTCGACGACGGGACGCTCGTGTTGTTCGACACCTCGTCGGGGCGAATTCTGTGGACACGCCAGCTGCTCGGCGCGATTCAACATATGCTCCTTCTGGAGAACAACTTGCACGCGTACAGCGACCTCGCGGTGCACTTCTCAGAGTCGTTTGAGCTGCTGACTGTACCGATGAGCGCCGTAGTGGCCCGAGCCGCGCACGATTCTCCCGGAGTCTGGGAGAATGGCGACGTCGTCCTGCGTCCGCGCTGAGTGCGGTCGTTCAAGCGGGTGATTCAGCGGCGGACCGTTCGCACATTCGAACGATATTCACTGCAAAAATGCTGACCGAATTTTCTCCATCTTGAGCCTTTCTCGCCCAAGGGAGTCCACTCTTCTCCGGCGAAAATCACACCCACACTATCCACTGTTGAATGACTTCACGCAGTTCTTTTTGCTTCGACTCAATGTCCGCGAAGGACCCAAACGTCACCACCGCGCGGTCCGCTGAGAGCCACTCAAGCAGCGACGCCGGGTCGTCGATTTTGACTCCACCCGCTGGCGCTGCGCGCACTTTTGCGCCCCTGTGCAGCACGATCCTAAACGAGCCTTCTGCCGATTTGGGCACGGGCTTACTGCTCTTACCAAGCGGACGAAAGTTCATCGTGGCGAACCACTCGGTGGTTCTAAAGCTTGGGTTATTCCACTTGATCCCCTCTCGAATCAGGGGACTGGCACCGACAATAATCTCGCGGACTAAACTCGCTGCAGGTTTGTATTCGATGGAGAGCGCGTCAAGAAAGCGCTGCACATCAAGATCCGCGCTAGCACCTTCTTGCCCCTCATGGCTGGGAGGCGCGCTGGTCGGGGGCTGCCGGGTCGATTTGGTTTTGGGCTTTCGTTGCAAGGTTCGCCAGCATTATCGCAACCTGAAGTGCCGGTCAATTTTTGCACCCGCGGATTGGTATGTCCCCTATCGCGCCGCACTCAGTGAAGCAACAAGGTCTTCAAGCAGCTCCATCGTCACGCGCATTCCGTGCTCCATGCCAGACGCGAGGACCGCGTCGCGCACCTCCGATGAGGGATACACCTCTCGTGAAACCACGTGCGTTTTGCCAGCAGATTCGTCAAACGTCACCGTGACCAGAACCTCTCCGGCTTCGGCCATCGGCTCAAAGGACTGCGAGTACACCAACCTCGTCGGCGGATTGATCTCTTTGTAAGTGCCGAAAAACGCCATGGTCGGCTCGTCGCCGACACGGATCACATATCGGTAGCTGCCGCCAACCCGAACGTCCGCGTCACAGCTGACCACGAAGCATCCAAGCGACGTTGGGGCCCACCAACGACGGACCAAATCGGGGTTTGTCCACGCTTCATACACCACGCTAGCGGGCGCGCTGAACGTGCGCGAGATAACTATTTCGCACGTGCCCTCGAGCTTCATGTTGGTGGAGTTTTGCGTTGCTGAAGTGTGAGAGCTAGTTGCGTTTTCGTTGTTTTTTTGCATCTTTTACCTTCGATTTGCGTGAAGCGTTTTGTTGAAGCTCTGCGACGAGCACGTCGAGTTGGCTAAAGCGTGCATCCCAAATTTGTCGGTATCGAAGCAGCCACGCGTTGAGCTCTCTCAGCGGTTCTGCACGAAGCGAGTACAACCTTCGTTGTGCCTGCACTTCGACGTCAACGATTCGAGCTTCTTTTAAGACGCGCAGGTGTTTGGACACTTGCGGCTGGTTCAACTCCAACCGCTCGCCGATAGATCCCACCGTCTGCGAGCCGCTGAGCAGCAACTCAACGATGCGCAAGCGGTTGGCTTCGCCCAGAGCAACAAATGTATCGAGCACCCGCCGTATATGCCAGTTCGAGCATATTCTTGTCAAGGAATATAATCTGGTTCCTCGCGCTTCTGTCAGGTGGCACGCGCTGCGTCTCAATTGCAATCAGCTTGGCCTACGGGCGCGACGATTCGTCATCAAGTGCACCGGGCGTGGCGACGAGCCCCTTGCGATGAGTAAAAATCTCTTCGTAGTCCGCGACCTCGGTCCCAAACAATCGGTCGAGCCAGCGAAACATGAGCGCGTAGTTTCCCTGCAAATTCGTGTGGTGCATGCTGTGAAACGTCGCAGTGTTGATCCAACGAAGCAACGGAATGCGCAGCAGCCACGGGGGCAAAAACTCGTACCCCAAATGGGACATCATGTTGTTTGCCAGGCCGACCGCCTGAATGGCACCCAGCATCGGAAGGTAGATGGGGACGAACATCACGACGGGCAAAACCCACGCACCCAAAATGAGCCCCTCGAGCGCGTGAAACGAATACGACGAGAACGGATTCACATCGACGCTCTTATGGTGCACCGCATGCACATGGCGAAACAGCTTGGGGTGGTGCAGCAGTCGATGCCAACCATAAAACCACGCGTCGTTGAAGACCAACAAGCCCACAAACGTGAGGGCAATCATTGGCCATCCCAGTGAGTGAGCGTCGGTGGTGAGCTTGGTTTTGTTTGCCGCATAGAGCAGCGAAATTCCCACGGCGGTGACCGTCCCTAGAGCGAGAGTGATCGCAGTGTTTTTTACCTCAAAGACGATCTGTCGCTTATCTACCCGTCGCTTGTCTTGGATTCGGCGCTGAGCGAAGCGCTGCTTACCCAAAACCCAAACTAGCCAATACAGCAGCCCTGCGAAGGCAAAGTACGGCCCAGCTTGACTTGCAAAAGCCTTGACGAACATCACAAACGGATTGCCCGGCGGGATCATCGTGGACCTCGAGTTGACGCAACCCGTCCGACCTGGAGACGGCGCGTGAACACTATCATTGCAACCATGAGTTGCATTGTGAACCAGGCTGCTTAGCTTTGCAACTGAAAGTTGCTATGTACTTTGGATTGCGCTATTGCTGCATGATATGACGAAGTTGGGCAGAGGTAAGAAGGCTCTCGCG
>JANNCG010000789.1:0-3974 GCA_031386385.1 Myxococcales bacterium | reverse complement strand
AACATCGTCATGAAGGGTTACCTGAAAAATCCCCAGGCGACAGAGCATGCTTTTGCGGGAGGTTGGTTTCACTCAGGCGACTTGGCGGTGATGCAGCCCGACGGCTATGTGAAGATCAAAGACCGTAGCAAGGACATCATTATCTCTGGCGGCGAGAACATCTCGAGCCTTGAGATTGAGGACGTGCTGTACCGGCACCCCGCTGTGCTCCACGCTGCAGTGGTCGCGCGGCCGGACCCGAAGTGGGGTGAGACTCCTTGCGCGTTTATTGAGCTTCGCGCGGGGGCCGTGATGACGGCGGCAGAGGTGATCGCACACTGCAGAGCGCACTTGGCGGGATTTAAGGTTCCACGCGCGGTGGAGTTTGGAGAGCTGCCGAAGACGTCAACGGGCAAGATTCAGAAGTTTGAGCTGCGTACTCGTGCTGGCTCGGTGAAGGCGATTGATGTGTGAGTGCGAAGCTAGACGGTTAAACTGCCACCCGCTTGGCTCTCATTTTTGCCTCGATCTGGCTGGGTGACGCAACTATCAGCTGCCGCGCGAAGGTCTGAAGGTGCGTGTCAACGAACCAATCTGTAGCAGATTTTTCAGCGAGATCCTCAACGAGCAGCGAGCTCGCGCTCGTGGTGGCGGCGGCGCGGTACACGAGTGCGGACTCAGTCTGGGCGTGCGTGTGCTCAGCGCCAAGTAGTGCTGCAAACGCGACGCGATCTGAGTGTGTGGGTTGCCCAAGATCGCGACCACGCGCGGTGGATTGCAGAAGTGACGCGAGCGCAGGGAGCTGCTCTGCGGTGCGTGGTTGGGTGAGAAAGGTGTTCCATCTCAGCGAGACATCGTTGGGATAGAGGTGCAGGGCTAAAATGGGTCGGAGCTCACTTTCAACAAACCACGATTCAAGCAGTGAATTTTCAGTGAATTTGCGAAGTGCTGCCAGATAAATTGGGACACCACAGAGCTCAATCGCTGCACGCTGGGCGTTGAGACTGTCCCGATAGGCGGCACGCCGAGATGCAAACTGCACAAGCTCAAGGTACCCCACTGCAGGTGCGAGCAGCGTTGGGGCATCGCTTGTGTGTGCAGATCCAGCGAGCGCCAACAGTGTCCGTTGCGCAATATCTCGTAGTGCCCGCACCGTCGGCCAGCGCGTGGACTTAGGACGTGTCCCCTCAATGAGTCGCTGCGCGAGGAGCGCTCTAAATTCGTCCACACTGAGTCGTTGCAGCAGTCGAAGACCCAGCTCAACGCGCACAACACGAGGGTTTATCGCAATCCATTTGTCTGGGCTAAATACAGAGAGTCTTGAGTCATCACAGAGATAAATCTCGCACTCTGCGCTGCGCTGAAAGTGTTCGCAGAGTCCGCTCACAGTTTGATACAAGTTCGGTTGTTCCACTGCCGAAAGCCTCGCTCCCGCCGGCCGGACTCGCACTCGAAGCAGCGCCGCAAACGCGCGAATCACCACAATGGTGGGCCAAATCACGACAAATGCGATTCGCCCACTCACTCGGTCTGCGCGCGTAAGCAGCGCTAGGCAAAGCACCGTGAGCAACAGCGGGGCTGCGGTCACAAGATGATGCCCCAGCAGTCCAACACTCAACGCGAACGACCGCGCCTGCCCCTGCGGCATCGATGCCAACTTGGCGAGTGATTTTGCAGACAACGGGCCTGATTGAAGTTCGCTTTGATAGCGCGATTTTGCGCGCAACAACGCCACGCAAAAAAGAAGCCCGACGCATGCAATCCCAAAGGCCATGCCCTCAGCGACGAGCAGCGTGTAGTCGTGCATGCGCAGCGAATTGCGCACACACCACTCGTTAAGTGCTGGGCTCTTGATCACCGTGATTCGGTTTGTTCGCCGCGCCAGTTCAGCCTCTTCAGCGTCGACGTTGTCGCGCCCGACAATCGCCTCTTCACGTACGCCCCACACAACGGTGAACCGCTCAGAGCCGCTGTCGCTGACAGTGGGACTGATCGAAATCACGCGTGCTTGCTTAAGCGGGACCGACCCAATGCGCCCTTCGCTTTGCGCCGTCGAAAACGCCGCGAACGAGGCCATCACGCCGGTCAACGCACATAGGGCGAAAGCTATCCACCAGTTGTTGCTCTTTGTATCCACTAGTCAATACAGCGCCCCGTCACGCAGCGCAGTCCGTACGGGCACATCGCGCCAGCTGCGCAGAGCAGCGCACAACCGAATCTCACACGTCCTACGGCGCCGAATCGGTTCGTTTCGCATGCGGCAGAAATGCCAACGAACGCGGGTGGTGGTAGAGGACAGGCGTTGGGACCAAACTGCGTACAATTAGCCGGGTCGAGACCGTACCCAAGAATCCTGCTGCACCGCGAAACGCCCCAAGGAACGCTCGTCCCGCTGTCGATCTGACAGATGGCGTTGGGACCACAACCGCCGTTGTCGGCGTTCATGGTGCAGCGATCGTATGCTGCGGTCATCGGACATGCGTTGCCGGCGATCGTGTCACACGAAGCGGTGGGGTCTGCAGGATAACACCCCGCAACGGCGTCACAGCGCCGACGTGCGCAAACTAAACCCGCGCCGCACATACCCATAGCGTCGCAAGCGGTACACATCGCGCGACGTCCGCAGCTTGTTGTGGGACCGCAAGCAACAACATTGCAGCAGTCAAAATCGTTGCAGTCGACAAAGTTGTCCGCATCGTTAGAGCAGTTGTCACTGCACGCAGCGACAGTGTTCTCTGGCCCCATCGCGCACACAGGCCCTGATGGAACATCCACCGCCGGCACATCGACCGTAGGATTGGGGCGATCAAAGTTTGGCACATCCACCACCGCCGTGGGCGCATCAGTTTGAACTCCGCTATCCGGGATCGCGCACGCACAGGGTGTATAGCCAAGTCCCGACGCCATACACGCTTGCACGCCCGCACCGGACAGACATACGCACGTTCGGGTGACGTTGGGGATGCAGCTCATCGACTCTTGCGCGCAGGCGCTAAACAACAGACTGTTGATCGCTAACAGAACACCCAACAGCACGGACCTTGAAGCGCGCTCGTTCGAAGAAATCATGCCACCGAGTTCTGCACCACTACGGAAGCGTGTCAATCGGATTATCGGCAACTCGCTCACGCGCACCCGTTGGTTGAAGCACACAACCAATACACAAGCTCACAACGGAGGACGATCCCACGACCGCAGGTAGCGCTCGAGTTTTGTGCGAACCATTTCGCGAGCAAGATCACGGTCAATTCCGTCGTTGAGCAGCGCGTGATAGTCGGTGAAGTGATGCCGAATATGCGCGATCACCGCGAGTTCAACCGCGTGGTCAATGTAGCCATCAGCGCCGCTGAGAGCGCCCACGCGATCACTTCCCCTGGCACACGCATAGCGCGCAAGGCGCTTCGCCTCTCCCGCCGGAATCCTCGGAAACCGCCGCTCAACGGCCGTGCGAAAATTCTCTTGAAGCGCGGACTGGGCACTCGGACGACCTCTGGCGTGATGTGACGCACAAGACATCTGTGCAAAGAAGCTGAGCTACACCCACCACTGGAGCGAACCCCTCGGTGCGGAGTGCGAAAGTCTCCATTGGATTTCACCCTTCAAAATACACGCAATTGTCGGCTCGCCCGCACAGACCTTGCTACAATCTCGTTGGATGGATCGGCCAACGATCGAGCAAGAGATCAACCAATACATCGACGAGCAAAGAAGTCGATGCCTGTGGTTTTTGCGCCGAGGGCACTACCCCCAATCCGATCAAGAGCGGCTTCAACTCTTAACCCACATTCAACGGCGCGGCGATCGCGCAGCATTTGTGCGCGCGGGACAATTAAAAACATGGCTCTCACTCAACTCCAGCGACACGTCTGTCGGCTCCTAGCAGCCCGACGGCTTGGCAATGACGAGCGCTACGTCGCGGGAGGAGAAGCGCTCCAACACTCGTCGGAAGCGGACCGAGCGATTTTGGTGCAGAGCGGATTGGTCGTTGAGTCGGT
>JANNCG010000786.1:0-9279 GCA_031386385.1 Myxococcales bacterium | reverse complement strand
GCCCACAGCGTCACCAAGTACTCGCGGCTCAGGTTGAGATTGAGCTCGCTCGTGCTGGTGTCAAACCGATCGCAGGTAAAACATGGATACCTGCGGGGTGGCATCGAGACGATCAACGGGTTCATCGACGAGTTTGTCCCCGCGCCGTTGACGGCCAATGCGGGTGCGCACAGCTCACCGCTATCAAACGGTTGGTTGGGTACATCAAGCGGCGCGTTGGGCATATCGATCGACGGATTGGGTCTGTCGATTGGCACGTTGGGTATGTCGCTCAACGGGTTAGGCCGGTCCTCAGTAGATAGAGCTCCGTCCATCACTACGTCTGCTTCCGTTGGGTTTGGGCGATCCGCTTCTTGCAACCCTCCATCACCCATGAAGGCATCATGCGCCGAGCTATCTCCATCAACCTGAACGGTGACATCCTCATCGCTCACAGGCTTTGGCGCGCAGCCAATGAAGATACTCCCCAACACGAGAACCGAAGAGGTTCTCAACTTACGATTGCACACCATACCCCATTATTGCATACGCGTGATAACCTCGCAAACCGTGCGCAAGACTCTGTCCAACGCGGCGAACTTACCGACCCGCTGGCTGATACACAAACGTCATCCCGTGCACCGTCAGCGTGGGCTGCCACTCTCGATAGCTCGTCGCGCGAACACGCCGTCGAAGCTCATCTTCACTCATCGAAGGATCGAGCTTCGAGAGCTCATTAAACTGCTTTCGCGTAAACGGGGCCCGGGTCCACTGCTCGTTGGATTGCGGCAACGCACGCCCCGCGATCACCTCTCCCAACACCTCATAAAACAACGCGAGCTGATGGTCATACGTGCGCTCTAAGAGCGAGTGCACATCGTCGGTCTCAAGCACGGCAAAGCGTTTAACTTGTATAATTGAGCCAGTATCTACCACCTTGGCCATGTGATGACACGTGGCGCCGTACTCACTCGCGCCCTCGTAGAGAGCGAAGTTGTTGCACCCGATCCCGGGATACTCGGGAGTGGCGGGATGAAAGTTAATCGCCGCCGTTTGCGCCGTCCCCAAGACCGCCTCGGGGATCACCCAGCGGGACAAATACGAGATAATCCACTGGCCGTTCCACGTGCGGGCTTCGTCCGGAAAGGGCTGCTTCCATACGCCTAGATGCGACTGGACGGACGAAAAAACTTGTTGGCAATACTGCAGTGCACGCTCACAACGGAGGTCCCCCTGCTTGCCCAAAAACAACAGCGAGCCATCGAGTTTTTTTGTCGGCGCCATGTCTAAGAGTAGCCTTTATTTTTTCGCGAGCAGCAGATCAATGCGCACGCCGTTGATCGTGAGCCCCTCAATGTTTGCGTCTTCGATCACCAAATTTTTCAGCATCACGTTGCTGAGCTTCGCGTCTTCAAACGTCACGTCATCGAGGCTCGCCGACGCAAACGAGGCGTTTGAGATCTTCACCTCAACAAACGAAACGTCTGTAAATTCGCTCTGAAAAAAGTTTGCGTTGGCGATCTTCCATCGCGCGAGCTCCGCATCCTCTAGCACCACGTCCCGCGCGGTGACGTTGTTCACGACGCTGTTGGCAAAAGTGCAGTCGTTGATCACAGCCTTCGAAAAATCGCAGTCTGTGCATTTGGCTCCCGTGCTTGTCACGTCGGTGAGGACCACCGGCGCTGCGGGAGGGTCTGTCGGCGCGGGTTTCTTTGCCATGGTGCTCGTCTCGGTGCGTAAGCGTTATTTCAAAAGCCAGCCAAAGAGCGCGCGCTTGAGCGTCTCGCGCCCCATCACCGCGATCGACTCGGTCAGCGGGATCTCTTTCGGGCACACCTTCACGCAGTTTTGCGCTTTGCCACAGTCGGCGATTCCGCCATCGGTCATGATCGAGTCAAGACGCTCGCCCGCGTGCATTTTGCCTGACGGATGCATATTGTACATGCGCACCAGCGAGATCGCAAAGGGGCCAATAAACGGCGAGTGATCGTTGTAGTTGGGACAGCTCTCAACACAGCAGCCACAGGTCATGCAACGCGATAACGTGTACATAATCTCTTGGTCGCTCTGCGAGACCTTAGGCCCGGTCCCAAGCTGATGCGAGCCATCAATCGTGATCCACGCCTTGGTGCGTTTGAGCGCATCAAACATCTTGCTGCGATCCACGACCAGATCTCTCATGCGTGGAAACTTGGTCATCGGCTCAATCACCAACGTCTCACCGTTGTTGGCGATCCCGTGGGGGCCGTTGATCATCGCGCTGCACGCTTGCCGTGCGCGACCGTTGATCACCATGGTGCACGAGCCACAAACCTCTTCAAGACACGCGGCATCCCAGGCCACGGGGGTGGTCTTTTTGCCGTCTTTTGTCACGGGATTCTTGCGAATCTCCATCAAGCAAGAGATCACATTCGCGTTGGGTGCCAGCGGAACGCTAAACTCTTCCCAAGTGCTGGCCTCAGTCCCGACGCCGCGCTTAATTTTGAGTGAAACTGTGTCTGCCATGGCTGCTTAGTCCTTCTTCTCTTCTTGTTTGGCACCGAGACCACCAATCGCGTCGGCCAGGCTCGCTTGTTTGTACACACGAGCGACGGGCTTTTCGATGGAGATGTCCACATCTTCGTAAGAAAACTTGGGTCCGTCTTTGCTGTACGTCGCCCGAGTGGTCTTCAACCACTGAGCGTCGTCGCGACCCTTCGCACCCTCGACCGCCTCTTTGCGCTCGGGGTCATACTCGGGCTTGTAGTGTGCGCCGCGGTTTTCGTCACGGGCACGTGCGCCACGAACAATCACCTCGGCCAAATCGAGCATCCCGCGCAAATGGCGCAAAAACACAACGGGCTGGTTCATCTTGCCGGTGGGCGTACTGTCCAGCGCTTCGCACTTCTCAAAGCGCTCGTTGAGCTCAGCGATCTTCGTGATGACCTTGTCCAAGTCCGAGTTGATGCGCTCAACGGTCACACGCACCAGCATCTCTTCAGCAAGCTCGTCGTGAAGCTTGTAGGGGTTCTCTGTGAAGCCCGCGCCGCTACGGGACAGGTACGCTTGGTACTCATCGCGCGCGCGCTTTTCGGCCTTCTCAAACACCGACGAGCTCAGGTCAAACGCACTCTTGGCGTGCATCTCGCGCCAGGTGGCCATCGAGGGACCGGTCACCATTCCGCCATAAATGCAGGACAAAAGTGAGTTAGCACCGAGACGATTGGCGCCGTGATACTGGTAGTCGGCCTCACCCGTGGCGAACAAACCGTCAAGGTTGGTCGCCGAGTTGCGCACCGAGCCAATTTTGAGCGAGTTGTGGTCGTTTTTCTCGAAATCGACCCAGAGTCCACCCATCGAGTAGTGCACCGCCGGAAAGATCTCCATCGGGTTGTCGTACGGATCAACGCCGACAAACTTCTCGTAGATCTCAAGAACACCACCGAGCTTATTGTGCAGCCCTTGCTTCGCCGCGGGGGTCTTGGTCAAGTGCGTCACATCGAGATATACCGCACGAATCCCAGGGCGAGTGCTGTATCCTTCGTGCACGACGGTCTTAAAAATCTCGCGCGACGCGATGTCACGCGGGACCAAATTTTTGTATGTCGGGTAGCGCTCTTCGAGAAAGTAGTACCGCTCTTTCTCAGGGATCTCTTTGCCGTTGCGCTTATCTTTTTGGTCTTTGGGCACCCAAATGCGTCCGCCCTCGCCTCGGACGCTCTCAGAGATGAGTCTCAGCTTGTCCGCACCCGGAATCGCCGTGGGGTGCACCTGAATAAACTCACCGTTGCCGTACACCGCGCCTCGACGGTAGGCCACTGCGCTGGCGCTCCCGGTGTTGATCACCGAGTTGGTGCTGCGCCCGAAGACCATCCCGACGCCGCCGGTCGCAAAGCACACCGCATCGCCACGAAAAGCGCGAATTTCGCTGGTCTTTAGGTCCTGCGCGATCACTCCACGCACGACCCCTTCGTCGTCAATGATCAAATCCGAGACGTCCCAAAACTCAAACTTGCGCACCATCTTTTCGCCGTGGATGGTGATCCCGTTGTCGTCGAGTACATCATGGGTCTCGTATCGACGGACCTGCTCATCAAGCGCGTACAACAGCTGCTGCCCGGTGGTCGCTCCCGCATAGGCTGTGCGGTGAAAGAGCGTGCCGCCAAAGCGCCGAAAATCAAGGTTGCCTTCAGGCGTTCGATTAAACGGAACACCCATGCGATCCAGCATCAAGACGATCCCCGGCGCGGCCTCTGCCATGCCTTGAACGGGCGGCTGGTTGGCCAAAAAGTCGCCGCCCTTCAGCGTCTCTGCTCGGTGAATATCAGGCGAATCCCCTTCGCCCTTAAGATTCACGCTCGCGTTGATCCCTCCCTGCGCGCACACAGAGTGCGAGCGCTTAACGGGGACCAACGAAATGATATCGACCGGAATCCCAGCTTCACAGAGCTTGATCACGGTCATCAAACCACCAAGACCACCACCAACGACGATCGCTCGCCGAACGGAGCCATCTTTTGCTTTTACCGACGCCTTTGCGGCCATAACATCTCTCTCTCGACGCAGTTACTCAACCGTTTGCACGATCTGACGGACCATTACGGTTTTCAGTACGTGCTTTACCCCAACGACGGTTTTGCATCAACGATCGAAACGACACGACAAACGTCGTAGACCGTAGAAAAGACATTTCCCGCAGTTTTTGCGGCTATTGGTGATCGAGGTAAGCAACAACATACTCATAGCGAATTGTCGCTGCGGCTCGTTGAAAAGTCGGAACACGGACACCACATAGGGCTGCTTGGAGACACTGTGCCTGCGCCACGCTCACAGAAACACCAGGAAACCTGAAGCTCATCGCGTTTCCATTGTTTTCAAATTGCGCCGACACGGCGAGTTTTCCATTTGCAAGTGTCGGCGGAGAGCATCGAAGCACCGCTGTTTCTACTGAGCTAAACCCACGAACAACGCTCGCGGTCGATGGGGATTCGGGGCACTGCGGGCAGAGCGCTGCAGACGACGGGGGATGCGCGCAGCTCACGATCTGCTCACTCAAGACCCGTCCATTTGCTAAGGCCGCGCTGCTCGCTTCATTCGATTGACCTCGCGTCCGACGCGCTCGCGCCGGTCGCCCCGAAGCCATCTGTGAGCCCTCGACCGAATCCGCAGCAGCAATATCCATGGTGGCACATCCCGAAAGGCTACCCAAGAGGGTGGCGAAGAGTGCGAACGACGGAGACTTCCAGAAGGACATTTTCATCATTTTGAACCTCGCAATCAGTGGTGCTCTTCTGTCGGATGCTCCAGCGATCGGTGACGTTCGAATAAAAATGCGTTGGATAATCGCTGCTGAATGCGAATTTCAAAGCGGTTGGGTGGTCATCTTCGGCGAAGAATGGGACGCAGAGCCAAAGATTGGTGTAAACTTACAGGACTTCGCCCTTTCACCTTTGTCTTTCGTGGTTGGAGGCCTCCTCACTCATGGCTATTCGCTCTACTTCACTCAGTCTAACTAGTTCGCTGTGTGCTGCATTTTTTCTAGCGTCTTGTGCGGGTGAAGACAACCCGGTGACCGACGGAGGGCGCAGGGATACCGGCGTTCGAGCCGATGTGCCGACGGATGTGGGCGGAGCGGTGGATGTTCCGGGCATGATGGGGGTGGATGTTCCGACGGTGGTGGGTGATGGTGGCGCGTGCCGCACAAACGATGAGTGCACCGCACCGGACCTTTGCACAAACGCTCGGCAGTGCATTGGTGGCAGATGCACGGTGACGGGCGGCGTCCCGACCTGTGATGACTCGGTCGCGTGTACCGATGATCGATGCGACGCGATGATGGGTCGCTGCACTCACGTCCCCAACGACATGCGATGTCCCGGTGGACAGTTTTGCATTGAGGGCAACGGATGTTTGGCAGAGGTCCCTTGCGAAGTGGGCGACACAACCTGCCAGCGATTAAACAGCAACGCGTGCATGGGGACGTGGAGCTGCGACGCCGCACGACGCCGTTGCATTCGAAGCGCTCCGCCAAGCTGCGACGACCGCGACATGTGTACAACGGACATGTGTATGCCGATGGCAGCCACCTACACGTGCACAACAACACCAATGTTCGACTATCAAACCAACGCGATGCACTGCGGTGGCTGCATGATGGCGTGCCCGATGCGTGCCAATGCAGACGCTGCGTGTATGGCCGGAGCGTGTCGATATACCTGTCAGATGGGCGCCGTGGACGGCGACGGAGATCTCAACGCCGCGCGCATGGCGATGAGCAACGGTTGCGAGTGTCGCGGCGACGGGATGCCAGATAACCCAGACCTTATGTTTCGTGACAACAACTGCGACGGGATTGATGGCGATATCAACCGAGCGATCTTTGTTGCGACCACTGGCAACGATGGCAATCCGGGCACGATGGCGATGCCGATGGCAACCATTCAAGCAGCGATTGCGCGGGCCGCGAGCATGATGCCGCGCAAGGATGTGTACGTCGCTGGGGGTATTTATCGCGGGCAAATTTCGCTGCAGAGTGGCGTGAGTGTGTACGGAGGATACAACTCGGCACGTGTGCCGTGGACACGCGCGATGATGAATACAACGACGATTGATAGCCCAGCGGCCGTTGGTGTTGTCGGTGACGGCTTAGCCCAAGCGCTGACGCTGCAACTGTTATCAATTCGGTCGGCCAACGCGATGATGCCCGGCGCGAGCAGCTACGGCGTTCGGCTCTCAAGCAACGCTGGCGCAGTTAGCATTATTGGTTGTCGAATCACCGCAGGTGACGGCTCGTTCGGCTCGGACGGCACCGACAGTCCACCCGCGGCAAACGCCTCTCCGGGTGGGATGGGGGCGAACGGCTCCAGCGGCGGAGCTGGCGGCGGGACTGGCGGCGGAGGCGGTGCGTCTAACTGTGCACCCGGTGGCATGGGCGGTCTTGGCGGGTACAACGATGGTGGCGGCGCGAGCGGTGGTGACGGCTCAACGGCTCCAGGTGGCGGACGTGGCGGCACTGGCGGAGCTGGATCTGCAGCGGGAGCTGTCTGTTTTAGCGGCGCTGGCCCAGGAAGTCCAGGTACCAACGGCGCAGCAGGGAGCAACGGAGTCCCTGGTGTTATCGCGATGAACCTTGGCGCTTCGATGGCAGCAGGGTTCAGCCCCGGGATCGGCAATGATGGCACTCCAGGCACACCTGGCGGAGGAGGCGGCGCTGGCGGCGGAGGCGGCGGTGGTCGCTCTTCAGGGCTTTGCAACGCTGACCGCGGAGGCGGTGGCGGTGGCGGTGGCGGTGGTGGTTGCAATGGTGGTCGCGGCACTGGCGGCAACGGTGGTGGTGGTTCGTTTGCGCTGTTTATTAGCGCTTCACCCGTCATTCTTGATGCAACACAGTTGGTCACTGGCAACGGCGGTCGCGGTGGGCGCGGAGGCAACGGCGCTGCTGGTGGGTTTGGAGCACCTGGAGGTGGTCGGGGCAGCGGACCGGACGACGGTGGCGACGGCGGTCTTGGCGGCGCTGGCGCAAATGGCGGCGCAGGAGGCTCGGGCTCAGGTGGCCCTGGCGGCCCGTCGTACTGTGTTCAGTACCTTGGCGTCGGCCCCATGATTAACCAGATGAACTGCATGCGTGGCACCGGTGGTCCCGGTGGTGCAGGCGGCAGCAGTCCAGTTGGAATGGCTCCTTCTGGCCCTGTCGGCGCTTCAGAAGATTTGCACTCCGGGGCATAGATGGTGACGATGTTGGGCTGAATGAAGCGATCCAACGACTTTCTGGGTGGGCGTGTGCACGCGTCATGTGTCGGCCGACCTCAACGACTTACCAATTTGTAGATTTTTTCAATCGATATGCCGGTCAATACACGGCACACGTCAAAGACGTACAAATGCAGCCTATATTCGTTTATTTACTGTGTTTTTGCACCTATTTAATCGCCGGTTGTGATCCGGCACCATCCTGCCCTCCACCAAGTCGCGAGTTTATGTTGTCCACCGGGGCGAAGGTATGTTTTGCACTTTGTCCTGGCGAAACCAACGCATGGTGCGCGCCCGGTTATCGGGCAACAGAGGATGCCGGGGCCGTGTTGGTTGGAGACGCCAGCATGGACGTCCATGACGCTCTCGCGGATAGCTCAACAATCCAAACAATGGACGTGGATGCCACTGATGCGAATGCCACATGCTCCTCAGATGGTGGCACCAGTTGTGCTGGACATTGCGTTGAACTCACGACTGACTGGATGAACTGTGGTCGCTGCGGAAACGTTTGTCCGCTGCCCATGAATTCTCCACGTGGAATGGCTGCCTCATGCAACCTAGGCATTTGCGACCTGCGATGCGCTGATGGCTGGGAACCAACAGCAATGGGAGCCTGCGACGTCAAACTTCCCCGCGCGATTGCACCGCTGAGCACAGCTCGGGTTACTTCACGAAGACCGAGATTGCGTTGGGTGCTTCCCGAAGGTGTTAGCTCTGCTCACGTAGAAATCTGTCGCGATCGATTTTGCTTCGTGCTGCTCGCGGAAGGCGACGCCGCGACAGAGTGGAGTCCAGCAAACGAACTACCACCGGGACCGGTTCTTTGGCGCCTCAGGGGTGTTATTGGTGCGCAGCGAAGTTCACGCACGAGTCCGAGATGGTCTGCATGGATTCCCGGTCGGTCAACGGCCGGAGAAGTTCAAACAAGTTGGGGACACTATCCGGACGTAAATGGAGACGGGCTTGGAGATGTTGTAGTCTCTGAAGTCGTTGCGAATTGCCCTGGCGTGGATTGCCGTTCATTGCGATTGAACGCTTTTCTCGGTGATGAAGGACGAGTTGAAAACGGTGGGAGCCCTGTGATATCCGACGGACCTGCTGGCATGGTGATGTGGACTTTTCTCGGACACCATGTCGGAGACATCAACGGCGATGGAAGCACCGATGCGATTTTTGGCAGCCCACTCGCACGCGAAATGCTTGGGTCGGTCGATGTCTTTCACTCATCACGATCAGGCATCTTGCAGCCAGCTCGTGCTATCGTTGGCTCCGTAGCCGACTCGTTCTTCGGATTTGGTGCTGTCGGAATCGACGACGTCAATGGTGATGGATTTGGTGATGTCGCGATTGGTGCGTTCGGAGAAGCTGCTGGTGGTCTTCGCTTTGCCGGAGCTGTTCGTCTGTATTACGGTGGACCTACTGGACTTAGTCAGAACCCAATCACAACGCTTCGTGGAGAAGAGAACTCGTACTTGGGGCTCAGCGGCGTCGCGGCGGGAGATTTCAACGCCGACGGATATAGCGACATTGCTATATCGTCCGTGAGCCTGCCAGGGGCAATGCCCCGAC
>JANNCG010001041.1:0-5234 GCA_031386385.1 Myxococcales bacterium | reverse complement strand
CGTGAGGCGGTTAAGTGCCAAATCGTTTGCGTCCGCCGACGCGGTGCTCGGCGCAAGCGCGACGAGTCCTGCAACGACAGCAGCATTGGCGGCACAACGAAATAAGCCAAACGAATTTTTCACAGCAGACACAGGGGTAAGCAACGGTATCGTTGTTCAGCTATGGCACGCAAGCTCCGCGTAGATCCCCTCTCATCATCGCTGCACTTGGTGCTCGTTGAGCCTGAAATTCCACAAAACACTGGAAATATCGCGCGTTTGTGCGCCGCAACGCAGTCTGAGCTGCACTTGGTGGGCCGACTTGGGTTTCGGGTAGACGAAAAAGCCGTCCGGCGGGCAGGTCTCGACTACTGGCACTTGGTCAAGCTGTCGCTGCATCCAGACTTCTCAAGTTTTACGCTGAAGTATCCGAGCGCTAGGCTTTTTTTGCTCAGCGCAAACGCAGCAAAAAGCTACACAGAGATGGACATCCGTCCGGGCGATGCGCTTGTGTTTGGCAAAGAATCTGTTGGGCTTCCGAGAGAGCTAACCAGCCGATACAGCGAGCAGTGCTTTGGGATTCCGACTTCGGGGGCTGTGCGCTCAATCAATTTGGCGAGCGCGGCTGCGATTGTGACGTACGAGGCGCTGCGAAAACTTGGTGGGCTCGAAAACTCTCGTCTTGAAGAATCAGCGGAGGCCAACGATGACAAAGATTTTCCGAGGTAAGATCCCCGTCATGCAACCAGCCACGCGGACGACCCAAATCCACAGACCGTTCGTTGCGAAGGCCTTTGCTCTCTGCACAGCCCTTTGCTGCACTTTCACCGCGTCGATCACACACGCTGCGGACTACAGGCTAACCGCTGCAGACGTGACAGCGATTCAGGCACTTGCACGAACGCTGTTTGAGGCCGGACGCGATGGGTCCGCTGAACGGCTGCGAACGGTGATTCCGTCGCGCGAAGAATACCTCGCCATTTTTCAGCCCGATTTGCCGATGCTGGCCGACCGGCATCAGCGAATCGTTGAGCAAGATGTGCGAGGTCTTCGCACGACGTTTGCCACAGGGACTTACGTCTCACTTGACCCTTCGATCGCCGTGAATCGTAGTCTTCGGGTTGACCGGTGTGGTCGTGTGGCGGTGCGTGGCTCTCAGTGCGTCAACGGTCCCCGAATTGAATACCGACTGGGAAGTAGCCGTCGGTACTTTCGCATCGATCGGCTGGTGCGAC
Organism: Myxococcales bacterium; assembly: GCA_031386385.1. Classification (GTDB taxonomy): domain Bacteria; phylum Myxococcota_A; class Polyangia; order Polyangiales; genus JANNCG01. The sequence continues at coordinate 4,020 of JANNCG010001041.1, read as the reverse complement.
TCTCAACGGGCGTCTGGAAGATCTTTGACGCTCGGATGTAACAACGCGCCGAATCGCAAACATCAAAAATGAAATTTCATCTCTTTTTCACGATCGTGCTCAACGTCGCGTGTGGAGTTGGCTGCACGAGCCAGACGACAAATAACTCTCAGTCATCTGGCTCCACTGGGACGGCGACTCCAGTGATTGAAGATACGGCGTCAAGCATCGACCCGATCGATGCTGCGTCGATAGAGCCTGTCGCGACACCGCTGATCACTGATGTCGACGTGACGGTTGCCGAGCCAACCGATGCGCCCATGTTCGCGACGTTGGTTGTGGACGCAGGTCGGACGCGACCCTCAACAACACGGCCCAACACTCGACCCAGCAGCAACCCGGTCACTCCCGCAACCACAGTGCAACCGGCAAGCAGTACAGCGACGGAGGGACAGGTCATCTTTGACCGAACGTGTGGACGGTGCCACCCGGGCGGAAACGCGCGGATTGGTCCCCGACTCGCTGCGAGAGCGGACACGGAGGCTCATGTTCGAACGGTGGTTCGCAATGGCGAAGGCACCATGCGTCCGATCCCTACCAGCCGAGTGAGCGACGGCGATCTGGTGAAAGTCTTCGCATACCTTCGCGCTATCCGCGCAGTGCGATAGCGACGGTTTAAGAGTCCGTTTTGCGAGCCAGGACGATGGCGACGTCATCGTTGAGCGCGCCACTCGCCAGCCGAACAACATCCACAAGCTTCGCGGCCGCAACACTAATATTGCTGTCTGTTGCGAGCTGTCGAATCTGGCTCTCGGGGGCGTACTTGAGCAATCCGTCGCTCGCGAGCAACACCACTCCATGAAACGGAACAGGCCCGAACGGAACGACGCTCGCTCGACTTTGCCCCAGCAACGGTCGCCGCCGTTGCTCACCGGTAAGCTCGTGATGAAAGCCCGAATGCACAAGCCACGCACCTGAATCGCCGACGCTCGCGCCCTGCACTTTGCCGTCTGCGAGCGACACCATGACCAACGTGCTCTCACCGCGACTCCCGGTGGCAAACCACTGGGTGTCCAGCTCATGCGCCCATTGAGCCAGCAAATCTGCTGACGGAATATGCGTAGCACTCTTAGCTCGATCAGAGAGTTGCGCGACAAACCACTCTGCCGCCAAGCCCCCATCGCTGTTGTTGCCCGCGCCGTCAGCGAGGAGCAACACGAGGCCGTCGTCGCGGCGGACGATTCCGACGTGGTCATCGCAGCGGGTTCCGGCGGCGAATGTGGCGCTCGCTACTCGAATTTTCACTTGGGTCACCTGGCTCAGTTGGGCCACGCTTTAGCCGATCCAGACGCAAACGCAAGCATGCGTGCGTGAGGGGCCTTAATGAATGGCTATTCATTGGGGGTAGCAATCTCGTAAGCGTTGCGATATTTCGTAGTGAAGAGCAATTACAAGATGAGCAACGAGCTGCACTACCGGTCCAATTTGCGTGACACTGAATTTAACTTGTTCGAGGTTCTTCAGATCGACAAGAACACTCTCGGCCACGGGCCCTTCGTCGATTTTGATGCAGAGACAGCAAGAGAGACGCTGAGATCTTACGAGCGATTTTGCAGTCTAGAGCTCGCGAAGAGCTGGGCTCAGGCCGATCGTGAGGGGCTCAAGTTTGACGTAGAGTCAGGCAGCGTGACGCTGCCGCAGTGTCTCCGTGATTCGTACAACGCGTACTATGAGGGGGGATGGGATCTGCTTCCGCTTCCGACATCCATGGGCGGGATGGGCGCGCCACCGTCCGTCGCGTGGGCGGCGTTTGAATTTGGCGCAGGGGCAAACGCAAACCTGCAGTTTTATTTTTTTGGAAGCGTTCTTTCGCGGGTGATCCACGAGCTGTGCACTCCCGCGCAAAAGGCTCGCTATTTGCCTCAAATGAACCAGCGGCGTTGGAGCGGCAGCATGGTGCTTACGGAGCCTGACGCCGGAAGCGATGTCGGCGCGGGGCGAACGAAAGCAAAACACGTGGGCGGCGACGTCTGGGAGCTTGAGGGCGTCAAACGATTTATTACCAATGGGGATTTTGATGTTCCTGAAAACTTGGTGCACTTGGTCCTCGCGCGGCCCGAAGGTGCGCAGGCGGGGACGAAGGGTTTGTCGATGTTTGTGGTCCCGAAGTTTTGGGTCAACGAAGACGGCTCACTCGGTGAGCGCAATGGTGTTTATTGCACCAACATCGAGAAAAAAATGGGGATCAAGGCGTCCGCTACGTGTGAGATGACCTTCGGTGAAAAGCAACCCGCTCGGGGGCTCTTAGTGGGCGAAGTACACGATGGCATTCGGCAGATGTTTCGCGTGATTGAACATGCGCGAATGAGCGTGGGGATCAAATCCATGTCGACACTTTCAACTGCATATTTTCACGCGCTTTCGTACGCTCGCGATCGGGTTCAGGGCGGCGACATGCTTCGAATTATGGAGAAGACCTCCCCACGAGTGAAGATCATCCAGCACCCCGACGTGCGACGGATGTTGTTGCTGCAAAAGTCCTTCGCCGAGGGGATGCGTGCGCTGATCTTTCTCGCGGCGGGCGTGCAAGACGAGATTGAGATCGAGAGCGCTAACGGCGAGACTCCTCGGGCTAAAGAGCTCGAGCGCTTCAACGACCTCTTGTTACCCATGGTGAAAGGGTACAGCTCGGACAAAACCTTTGAGCTTCTCGGAGTCTCGCTGCAGTGTTTTGGAGGCTCTGGGTACACACAAGATTATCCAATCGAGCAGTACATTCGGGATCAGAAGATCGACACGTTGTATGAAGGGACGACACACATTCAGGCGCTCGACATGCTCTTTCGAAAGATCGCGCGCGACAACGGGGCCATACTTCAGACGCTGTTTGACAAGATTCAACTCACCATCGAGCACAACGAAGGCGGCGCTGCGCTGGCCACCGAGCGCGCGACACTTGCGCAAGCCCTAAGCGACACACAAGGCATGCTGGGCGCGCTGTTGGGCAAAATGGGCGAGTCCCTCTATCACGTTGGGCTTCACGGAAACCGCGTTCTCTACGCGCTGAGCGAGACGGTGATCGGCTGGTTGCTCGTCCGTCATGCGGCAATTGCCCTGCAAAAACGCGGGGCTGCACACGAAGCGGATCAAGCCTTTTACGACGGTAAGATCGCGAGCGCGCGGTTTTTCTGCGCAGAGATCCTCCCGCTGTTAGCCTCGTCGCGAAAGATCGTGGAGTCCTCGACGCTTGAGACGATGGCGCTCGAAGACCGAGTATTCGGCTAGAAATCGTGCAAAAAGTTCACCCTCGGTGACCGATTGAGTTAGTCTTGATGGGCAAATATGCTACTCGGCGGAACTTCAAAGCCCGGTCAACTCGTCGGCGGTCGCTATCGACTCGTTGAGATCGCAGGCGCGGGAGGGATGGCTGAAGTCTGGCGCGCGGATCTCGAAGGGATCGAGGGATTTCGCCGCACAGTGGCCATCAAACGAATCTTGAAACACCTCTCGGTCAGCAAAGAGCACCGGCAGATGTTTGTCCAAGAGGCTCGGCTGACAGCGACTCTTGACCACCCAAATGTGGTGACCGTATACGATTTTGGCGAGGACGCCGCGGGACTTTATCTCGTCCTTGAGTGGGTTGAGGGCCTCACCGTGCGAGATCTGATCCAGCTGCTCAACGAGCACGGCCAGCGGCCAAGCGCCGCGCTCGGCACCGCGATTGGGATCGAAGTTCTGCGGGCACTCGAAGCTGCGCACGAAAACACCATCACGATGCCCGATGGCAACGAGCAACCCGCGCCCATCATTCATCGCGATGTCTCGCCGTCCAACGTCCTGTTGTCGGTGAAGGGAGTGACCAAACTCGCTGACTTTGGGCTCGCGCGAGCGATGCACAGCTCCATCACGAGCATGACCCCTGCGGGGATCGTCAAGGGCAAGCTGGCGTACATGGCGCCAGAGATTTTGCGTGGCAAACCCGCTGCGGCTCAGACCGATGTCTACTCAACGGGAGTCCTGTTGTGGGAGCTTCTGTCGTGC